>NZ_JAVKPT010000119.1:0-509 GCF_040981045.1 Kocuria sp. CPCC 205260 | reverse complement strand
CAAGTGTTACATCAAGGCTATAAAGAAGGCTCTTCCTGCAGCGACTGTTGTCGCAGACAAATTCCATATTATGGAAAATTTGACGAAAGCACTTTTCCCACAAGTCCAAAGCCGCTTCTTGCATGAAAGAAAACGTTTGTTGGACAAAAGTGAAATTGGTCCCAAACCTCCAGTCTTAGATCAATCCTGGGTGCTACAAGGTATTTATGCATCTTTGGACTCAATGAGTAAAGACGTGGAAAAAGCTAAAACATTGGCTAAGCGGAAGTTGTGTCTTCAAATGCATGTAAATCAAGAGCTCTCTATAAAGGATATCCATGACAAAACAGGCTATAGCAGTTGCGAGATTAAGAAACTGCTAGATGCAACTTATGAGAGTTTTCTCAACCCTAGCCAACTATGGGTATATAAAAATGTGAAGTACATATCAGATAGAATCTTAGAGAAAAAGACTTTGGAATACTCAGGTGTGGTCAAGGGCGTTCATGGTTCGGGGAAAAAATATGCAA
>NZ_JAVKPT010000118.1:0-511 GCF_040981045.1 Kocuria sp. CPCC 205260 | reverse complement strand
TACGGGTGCCGGCCTCGGACACGCCCGTTCCCGTCACGGGTCTAGGCGACGCCCCGAGCAGCGAGGCCCAGGACGGCGCGTCGTTCCTGCTGGTCAACGACACTGACCTCACGTACTGCCTGGCCCATCCGGACCCGGAATCGCTTGCGGCCATCACCCGCCTGGTGGGGGCGATCGAGGACCCGCTCGCGCGAGCGGTGGCGCACTCGCAGGTGTGGGCCGCGGTGCGCGATGCCCGGCTGTCCCCGCGGGAGTACGTGTCCATGGCGGCGCGTGAGTGCGGTGCGGAGCGTCACGCGGCGATCCTCACGACCGTGCTGGACCACGCGGGTCAGGCCCTGGGCGAGTACGTGCCCTACCAGTACCGCACCGCCTCGCGGCGTGAATTCTTCGAGGCCCTGCGCAATGCCCTGCTGGCCGCGGAGGCGGGTTCCGGTGAGCAGCTGGTACTCGCGCGCGCTTTCGCCCGCGAAGCGGCGCGGGACGGCAGCTACGCCCGTCAGGTGCAGGA
>NZ_JAVKPT010000117.1:0-511 GCF_040981045.1 Kocuria sp. CPCC 205260 | reverse complement strand
GGCACGCCCTCCATGACGTCCGCCCGGGCCAGGATCGTGGAGCCCCAGGACATGAGCTCGGCCACGGTCCGGCCGTCCCGGGCGCCCTCCAGCAGCTCGGCGGTGATCAGGGCGACCGCCTCCGGGTGGTTGAGCCGCAGCCCCCGGTCCCGGCGCCGCCGGGCGAGGTCGCCGGCCACGACGACCAGCAGCTTCTCCTGCTCACGGGGTGTCAGGTGCACGGCTCTCCTCGGGACGGCGGGTGCTCAGGGACAGTCGTCACCGTAGGGGCTCCGTGTTTCGGCGAGGTTCACCGGGTGTTTCCGGCACGTGCCGGGGCGCGGGCGCAGGGGCCGGCGCCCCGGCACGTGCGTCGGCGCCGGCTCAGAGGGCGAGCGCCGCCCGGGCGTGCTCCTCGGCCCGCTCCCCGGCGCGGCCGGAGGCGCTGACCCGCCCGGAGTCCAGGACGTACCAGTCCGTGGCCGAGCCCAGCGCGAAGCCGATCCGCTGCTCCACCAGCAGCACCCGGATC
>NZ_JAVKPT010000116.1:0-512 GCF_040981045.1 Kocuria sp. CPCC 205260 | reverse complement strand
TCGGGCCAGGGTGTTGGTGGCAACGCGCTGGTAGTAGTTTTCGCGGGTTTCGTGGGCGCGGTGGGTGAGTGCGTCAACGGCGGCGACGATGGTTGGGGGGAAGTGCTCGGTGAGCTCCTGCAGGGTGATGGGGGTGTCTTCTACTACGTCGTGGAGCCAGGCCACTGCTTGGGCGGCTTCGGTGAGCTCATCGGGGGCGTAGCGGCATACCCGGATGCTGACGCGGCGGGGGTGGTCGATGTAAGGGGCGCCGGCTTTGTCGGTTTGGCCTTCATGGGCTGCGGTGGCCATGGAATGAGCGCGGTCGATGAGTGCGGTCATGGCTGTTCCTGTCGGGAGTAGTGCCTGCGGCAGCAGGTGGGGCCTCGACCCCGATTACAAAAGCAACAATACACTACTGGTCACAGTGGGTGAAAGTGGCGGCTGCTGGGCCTTTCCGCGGGGTGGGGCACCGGGTGAACGACGATCGCCTGGGTCTGCCTCGTTCAGCGCGGTGTGCTCTTCCCGGCCTG
>NZ_JAVKPT010000115.1:0-512 GCF_040981045.1 Kocuria sp. CPCC 205260 | reverse complement strand
CAGCGCCGTGGCCGCCTCGGCGGCCGCCACGGGGGAGGGACCGGTGACGTGGGGGACGTCCGGCAGCAGCGCGAGCTGGCGGGGATCGCTGACGAGCACGGCCACGTCCAGGCCGGGGGTCCCGTCGGCGAGACCGGCCACGGCCTCGGCCAGGCTCGCCCCGTAGCGGCTGATCCCGTCGTGCCGGTCGAGACGGGTGTAGCGGGCGTCCAGGAGCAGCCTCACCGACGGCGTCCGCGTCGGTGTTCCTGGCGTCCGCGGCGCACGATGCGCTGCAGCCCGGTGACCGGGGCGGTGTCGGGGGCGGGGGCGCCGGCCGGGGGCGCCTGCGCGTGCAGCGCGGGCGGCGGCCCGTCCGGTCCGGGGATCGGCCCGGGGAGCGGCTCGGGGGCGGGGGAGGAGAGGAACTCGTGGACCAGCTCGGCGGTGCGCCCGGGGGCCTCGTAGTGGATGAGGTGGCCCACGTCGTCGAGGACCTCGAGTCGGTGGCGGGGGATCCAGGAGGCCATGGT
>NZ_JAVKPT010000114.1:0-512 GCF_040981045.1 Kocuria sp. CPCC 205260 | reverse complement strand
TGGGCCGCCGTGGGCGCGGGCCGGGACCAGTACGGGTCCTCGGGGTCGTTGAGCCAGGCGGTGACGCGCGCCGCGAGCGGAGTGCCCCGGCCGGTGCCCGCCCCGGCGTCCGGGTCAGTGGTGGGTCGGGTGTGCACGCCCCCACGGTAGCCCGCGGCGGACGCCGCGGAAATCCGCCCCGCGGCGGATTCTGCGGGGAGCTCAGTCGCGGAGCAGGCCGAAGAAGCGGCGCAGGCGCGCTCGCGAGCCCGGGGCGGCGGGCGTCATCGGGAGCTGGGCGGCCGGTCCGGCGGACGCGGGCCGCTCCTCGTTCCGCCGGCGGCGCGCGCCGCGCAGGGCGGCGTAGTAGGCGCTCTCCGCGGCGGCGTCCGCGAGCAGTGCCGCGGACAGGGTGCCGAGCACGCGCGCCCCGGCGCCGCCGCGCCGAGCCGCCCCGGCGAGCCCGACCCCGAGGGCGGTCTCGGTGCCGGCGACGGCCAGCAGCAGCTCCGGCCGGCGGACGAGGGCCCGCT
>NZ_JAVKPT010000113.1:0-513 GCF_040981045.1 Kocuria sp. CPCC 205260 | reverse complement strand
GACCACCGTTGAGTGTTGTGTGCAGATCCTCTCCCGGAACAGGCCCCTGGGCCATGAGCTGGTGGGCTTGTCCCGTTTTGAGGCTGCCGTCTGCGTGGACGCCGATGCGGTCAACGACGACTCCCGGTTTTCCCTGCAAGGTGGCCTCATGCGCTTCTTGTAGCCCCCCACGTCCGATCTGGGCACCACGGGTGAGTTTGCCTCCCGACTTCTCGATTTCCTCGGCCGTCGCTTCGCCGACCGACCCGAGGGTCTCGGCGGCAAAACCCTTGGTCCGGCCTAGAACGCGGGCGTCCTTCGTAACTAGCAGACCGGAGATTTTCTTCATGCGCTGGGCATCGAGCGCCCGAAAATCTTCTTCCCGCAATGCAATAGCCTCCACCCACGCGGTGTCGTCAGCCTGACGTACTGATTCCCGGTAGGGCTCGGGGTCAATGCCCACAGCCTTGGCCAGTGCGGTGGCCGAACCCTCCCGCTTCTCGCGGGGGACCTCACGGAGGTCCAAACCTACGC
>NZ_JAVKPT010000112.1:0-513 GCF_040981045.1 Kocuria sp. CPCC 205260 | reverse complement strand
TAATGAGCTGATAAAGGACACGTTGATTGTGAGGTCTATGTCCAGGGCAGGAAAGCCTACAGACAACCCTGTGAACGAATCCCTCAACGGATGGATAAAAGAGGAATTGTTCATAGACTTCAAGATTGAGACATGTAATTCAAGAGAGGAGTTCGAGGAGGCCTTGGACGCATACGTGGATTATTACAATGAGAAAAGACCATGTTATGCTATCGGCTATGATACGCCAAATAATTACAGGAAGAGGTTTTATAAAGGGGAGCTTCCAAGAAAGGACACTTTTGGGAAGCGAGAGGCTAATGCAACACCGAAGTTCGTCACAGAATGGAAGAAAAAGGCTGGAAATGAGAAAAATAAAGAATAATGTTCACTTTTATAAAGAAAAACTTGCAAATATGGATGAGATTGTCTACTTTTGCAAATGAAAAGGAACGAAATTTGATAGATATGTGTACTTTTAAAAATATAAATAATTAATAATCATTTTTTGTGTCCACTTTGGGGAACTGCTAC
>NZ_JAVKPT010000111.1:0-513 GCF_040981045.1 Kocuria sp. CPCC 205260 | reverse complement strand
CGAGCAGCCCGGCGGCCCTCCGGCGCACGGCACCCAGGGCGTCCTCTTCGACGACTCCGTGATCCGGGACGAGTCCGTCGGCTACCGCGGCCCCACCGCCTGCAAGGCCGCGGGCATCACCTACCGGCAGCTCGACTACTGGGCGCGGACCGGTCTCGTGGAGCCCACCGTGCGCGGCGCCTCCGGGTCCGGCACGCAGCGGCTCTACAGCTTCCGCGACATCCTCGTCCTGAAGATCGTCAAGCGGCTCCTGGACACCGGCGTCTCCCTGCAGCAGATCCGCACCGCCGTGGGGGCGCTGCGCGCCCAGGGCGTGGAGGACCTGGCCCGGCTCACCATGATGAGCGACGGCGCCAGCGTCTACGCGTGCACGTCCCCCCACGAGGTCATCGACCTGGTGCAGGGCGGACAGGGCGTCTTCGGGATCGCCGTGGGCCGGGTGTGGCGCGAGGTCGAGGGGACCCTCGCGGCGCTCCCCGGGGAGCACACCGGAGCGGACCGTGCCCCCGCCCA
>NZ_JAVKPT010000110.1:0-513 GCF_040981045.1 Kocuria sp. CPCC 205260 | reverse complement strand
CTTTGGCCTTGATTTCGTTTACAATGGCATTTCCTACTTCTGCCTTACGGCGTAATATAACAACCTTGGCACCTTCTTCTGCCAAATGGGCGGCAATAGCCTTTCCCAAAACCCCTGTTCCACCGGTGATTACCACCACCTGGTCTTTTACACTAAACAAATTATTCATGATATTATTCTTTATGGTTTATACCTTTAACACTATCTCGCAAAACAATCAGGCTCTCCGGCCCCATATTAAACAAAAGATCGGCGATACTCAAATTCGGCAGAAAACCGTATTTGGCATCAAAAACTTGATAGTAAGGTTTAGGGCAAAAGTCAGCATCCGCCTCACGCCAGTCACGCTTCGGATGAATAGTCTCACGAAAATCAACCTCACCCGGAACAAATTCCATGCAATATTCCGTTGTTCCTTCCATATGGGGATGAATATCGATCAAATCGCATACTAAAGAACAAATTTCCTGATTATAATCCCACAAGAAGGCATATTTCTTTTCATAAAAGACG
>NZ_JAVKPT010000011.1:0-51094 GCF_040981045.1 Kocuria sp. CPCC 205260 | reverse complement strand
GGAAGCTAAGGCTCACAGCGCCGATGGTACTGCACTCTGATGGGTGTGGGAGAGTAGGTCGCCGCCGCAATTATTTATACGGAGAGAGGCTGATCGCTGACTCCTTGTCTTCACCGTGAGGGTGAGGATGGGTCGAGTCGCGGTCGGCCTCTTTTCGCATGCCCAGATGCTTTTTGCCCCCTCCTGCTGAGTGGATACCTGATTGCGCTATGAGGGCCTTTAGCGCAATTGGGGATCCACTCGAATGCCGGTCAAGGGCCAGCTTCGGTGAGGGGGGATGCGGCCGTGAGCAGCGAAGCGAAAGACAGCACCTGCGCGCGATGACGCCGCAAGCTGAGCTGCCGCCCCACGACGATTGGATGCTCAATTGCGTTGTCGGCGTCCTCAACGCAATTGAGCATCCAATCGATCTCAGGGGCCGGTGCCGGTTCTGAGTAGGACTGAGGGCCGTTCGGGGCATCGGCACGGGCAGCTCTGGACCCCGCTGCGCCTGGGTGCGGAGCCGGGGCTGGCTCCCGACGCTCGAGTGGACCCTCAGTTGCGGTATCGGCGTCCTCAATGCAGCTGGCGATCCACTCGAACAGGGGAGTGGGTGTTTCCGCTCCAGAAGCTCTCCTGGCTCTGTCTGCCGGCTCTCGGCCGCCCTGGCCCTGTCTGCCGACCCTCCGCGGGCCCTGCTGGCTTGAGACGTGATTCGAGTGTGCGCTGCCTTGCGCTGAGGGGTGTTTCAGCGCAAATGGGTATCCACTCGGCGAGAGGCAGTGGCCTTGGCCGCTCTCGTCGTCATGGCGGGGCCGTGGGCTTCTGGGGGTGTGGTGTCGTTTCCCGCTGCGGTGCGGCACTGGTGCTCGCGGTGCGGTGAGACGAATGACGAAGGCCCCGAGCCTCCTCCAGAGAGCTCGGGGCCTTAGCGTCGTCCGCGCTCAGGGCGCGGGGAGCAGATCACACAGCAGACGGCCGCGGATCCTCAGCGACAGCGTCGTCGTCGATGTCCTCCGACTTCTTGTAGAAGCGGTCGATGGCCACGGCGATCGCACCGTCACCGGTCACGTTGGTGGCCGTGCCGATCGAGTCGATGGCCACGTAGGTGGCGATCATGATGGAGATCGCAGTCTCGTCGAAGCCGAGCATGGACTGCAGGATGCCCACGGCGGCCATGATGGCACCGCCGGGAACGCCCGGTGCGGCGACCATGGTGATGCCGAGCATCAGGATGAAGCCGAAGTACTGCACCGGATCGATCTCGATGCCCGTGACCATCATGACGGCGGTGGAGAACAGCACGATCTTCACGGTCGAGCCGGCCAGGTGGATCGTGGCACACAGGGGGATCGTGAAGCCGGCGACCTCCTCGCTCACCCCGTTGTTCCGGGTGGCCTGCAGGGTCACCGGGATGGTGGCCGCGGAGGAGGACGTGCCCAGGGCAGTGAAGTAGGCCGGCAGCATGTTCTTGAGCAGGCGGATGGGGTTCTTCTTGGCGATGGCCCCGGCGATCACGTACTGCAGGAGCAGCAGGATGATCGTGAGCACGAACGCGGTGATGACCACCTTGAAGAACGTGGAGATGACCGTCCCGATCTGCCCGTTCATGGTCAGCGACAGGAACGAACCGAACACGTAGACCGGCAGCAGCGGGATCACGATGCGGGTGACCACGAGCATGATGATGTCGCGCAGCTCCTCCAGACCGCTCTTCAGCGTGGTCCCGCGAACCATCGTGATGCCCACGCCCACGCAGAAGGCGAGCAGAAGCGCGGTCATGATGTCGAAGGGCGGGGGCATCTCGATGCTGAAGAACGACGACAGCGACTCCTCCGAGGGATCGCTCAGTGCGCCGCCGTCGTGGGTCTCATCGGCCAGCAGCGACGGGAACAGCGCCATCGAGGTGCCGAAGGCCATAAGGCCGGCACAGATGGTGGAGCCGTAGGCCACGGCGGCCGTGATCAGCAGCCACTTGCCGGCGCCGCGCCCGAGATCCGCGATCGCCGGAGCGACGAGGGCCAGGATCAGCACGGGGATCAGGAAGCCGAGGAAGCCGCTGAAGACGCCGTTGAACGTGACGAAGACGCGAGCGATCGGTTCCGGGAAGAACAGGCCGCACAGGGCGCCGAGCACGATGGCGACGACGATTCTCGTCAGCAGTGAGGACAGCATTCGATGGAGCATGGAGGGTCTTTCTTCAGGGTGTGGGGAGGCGGCCCTGAGACCAGCTGTGGTGCGCTCGCTCAGGTGCTGCGACCGGTTCTGCGATCGGCGGACGAGTAGACTGTGCCGTCCCTGGCTCAGAGGCCGCATCCGCTGCGGCCTCACTATGGCACGACTGCACTCGGATGAGCTGCAGATCACGGAATTGTTGAACACATATCTGCGCGACGCGCACCGGAGGACTGAGATGGCCGAGGCCTGGTCGCAGGACAGCAACGATCGCGGCGAGGACCGGGGCGGCGATCGTCGGACTCCGGGGCGGGGTCGCGATGATCGCGGCGGCTCCGGATACGGATCGTCGGGGCAGGGGCGCAGCGGCGCCCGGCGTGACGATCGCCAGGGTTCGGGCCGCGGCTTCCGCGACGACGCGCGCGGCGGATCCCGCGATGGTGAGCGACGCGGCTTCCGCGGCGACGATTCCCGCAGCGGGCGCGACGCACGCGGCGGATTCTCGCGCGAGGGCCGCGGCGGCCAGGGACAGCGCTCGGACGGTCCTCGGCGTGATTTCCGCGGCGACGATCGCCGTGGGGCTCAGGGCGATCGCTCGGAGGGCCCGCGCGGGGACTTCCGCGGCGATGATCGTCGTGGTGGCCGGGAGGGGCGCTCCGGCGGTCCGCGCGGGGACTTCCGCAGCGATGATCGTCGGGGTGGCCGCGATGAGCGCTCGGGTGCTCCACGTCGTGACTTCCGCGGCGACGATGGGCGTCCGGACGACCGGGGACCCCGTCGTGACTTCCGGGGCGGCTCTCAGGGCGGCGGCTCCGGTCGTCGCTGGGAGGACCGCGGCGGGCAGCGCCGTGACGAGCGCAGGGATGATCGCGGCCCGCGTCGGAACGGTGATCGCCCCGGCGGGCGCGACGATTCCCGCGGCGCGCGCTCCGGCGAGCGGCGCAGCAGCTGGGGCGATGACCGTCGCGGAGGACAGTCCCGCTCGACATGGCGCGACGAGCCGCGTCACAGCAGCGAGGCACGTCGCGGCGGCGAGGGGCGTCGCGATGAGCGCAGGGACGACCGTCGAGGCCCGGGCACTCGCCCCGACGGCGGTCGGGACGGCGCCCGTGATGGCCGCCGCGGCGGCTCCCGCGGCTCCGACTCCCGCGGGGGCTCCAGAGGAGGGGGCTCCCGCGATGGCCAGCGTCGGGGCTTCCGCGGCGAAGACTCGCGTGGCGGGCGCAGGGATGACCGGCAGGGCGGCTTCCGCGGGGAGCGTCGGGACGATCGTCGCGACGACCGCGGCGGCCAGCGGCGGACGTCGAGCTCCTTCGAGGAGCGCGGCCGTCCCGTGGGCGCACCGCGTCCGGAGGTCGATGCCGACATCACCGGCCAGGAACTGGACCGCGACGCCCAGTTCCAGGTGCGCGCGCTCGAGGCCGACAACGCCGAGGCCGTCTCGAAGCACCTGGTGATGGTCGCCCGCTACATCGAGGACGACCCCGCCTTCGCGCTGGAGCACGCTCGCTACGCCGTCAGCCGCGCCGGTCGCGTGGCCGCGGTCCGCGAGGCTGCAGGCGTGGCTGCCTATGAGAACGGCGAGTACCACGAGGCCCTCAAGGAGCTGCGCACGTACCGCCGCATGACCGGCGACGACATCCACCTCCCCCTGATGGTCGACTGCGAGCGGGCCCTGGGCCGTCCGGAGAAGGCCCTGGAGCTGGCGACCTCGGAGGGCGTGACCGAGCTCCCGGCCGATGCCCGCGTGGAGCTGGCGATCATCGTGGCAGGGTTGCGCCGGGACGAGGGCGACGCCGACGGCGCCCTGAAGGTCC
Source organism: Kocuria sp. CPCC 205260 (assembly GCF_040981045.1). NCBI lineage: Bacteria > Bacillati > Actinomycetota > Actinomycetes > Micrococcales > Micrococcaceae > Kocuria > Kocuria sp. CPCC 205260. The sequence continues at coordinate 47,123 of NZ_JAVKPT010000011.1, read as the reverse complement.
TGGAGATCCCTCAGCTGGACCGCAACCGCGGCTTCTCCTACAGCCCGCGCCTGTTCCGCGCCTACGGCGAGGCTCTGCGCGGCGTCGGGCGGGAGAAGGAGGCGACCGCCTGGGACCGGCAGGCCCTCGTGGCAGAGGCCGCTCTGGGCACCGGCCCGTTCGAGGACCCGGAGATCGTGGACCTGGGCGAGGACGAGATCGGAGTGGAGCTCGACTCCGCCGAGGGTGCCCAGCGCGACATCGACCGGGTCTCCGACGTCACCGGGCAGTCCGAGGCCGAGGCCGAGGCCGAGGCGGACGACGCGGCGCAGGGCTCCGAGGAGCCCGCTGCGCAGCATCAGCCGGGTCTCGACGACGAGGACCTCGCCTCGATGGGCGGGGAGTCGGCCTCCGCCGACGGCTTCGACGACGATGAGGATCCGGCGCCGTCGTCGGGCCCAAGCGGCATCGTCCGCGACGCCGCCGCTGATGACGAATCCCTCGCGGACGGTGCTGCGAGCGAGGGCGAGACGGAGCAGGAGGACTCCTGAGATGACTCGGCGACTGATCGACGGCTGCGACGCGATCCTGGCCGACCTGGACGGCGTGGTCTACGCCGGTCCCGGGGCGATCTCGGAGGCTCCGGAATCGCTCGAGCGGGCCAAGTCCGAGGGCGTGCCGGTGATGTTCGTGACGAACAACGCCTCGCGCGCCGTCGAGACGGTCGCCGAGCACCTCAGCGAGCTCGGTGTGGCGACCCGCGGCGAGGACGTGATCAGCTCCGCGCAGGCCGCCGCCCAGCTGCTCAGCGACCGCCTTCCGGTCGGATCGCGCGCGCTGATCACGGGGGCCCAGGCGCTGTCGGACTACATCGCCGAGGCCGGCCTGACCCCGGTGAGCTCCGAGCACGACGACCCCGTGGCGGTCGTCCAGGGATTCGACCCGGAGATCGGCTGGAGCGATCTGGCCGAGGCGGCCTACACCCTGGCCGATGCCTCGGTGCTCTGGATCGCCACGAACACCGACGGTTCGATCCCGCGCGAGCGGGGCATCGCCCCGGGCAACGGGACGCTGGTGGACGCGGTGGCCAGGGCGACCGGGCGCACCCCGGAGGTCGCGGGCAAGCCCGAGGCCCCGATCTTCCGCACCGGCGCCCAGCGCCTGGGGGCTCAGCGCCCGCTGGTGATCGGCGACCGGCTGGACACCGACATCCTGGGCGGCAATCGCGCCGGCTTCGCGACCGCCCTGGTGCTCACCGGCGTGGACACGGTGCGCACCGCCCTCGGTGCGATCACCGACGAGCGCCCCGATCACCTCATCGCCGATCTCACGGGGCTCTTCGCCCCGGAGGCGGAGATCGCCGTGGAGGAATCGGACGGCGCCAGCATCGCGCGCTGCGGTGCCGCGCAGGCCACCGCGCACGACGACGGCCTGCGGATCTCCGGTGATGAGGACGACCTGGACGCCTGGCGCGCCGCCTGCGCCGCCTGGTGGGCCCGGCATCCGCAGGTCGACACGGCCTCGATCCCCGAGATCGAGTGGACGGCGGCATGACCCAGTCGTTCGAGCCCTCGCAGAGCCCCGGGGTTCAGCGCGTCCTGCAGGACCTCGAGGACCTGGACCAGCGCCCCGTGGGCGAGCACGCCGCCGCCTATCAGGACGCCCACGAGCGGCTGACCCGCGAGCTCGAGTCCGCGCAGTCGCGCATCGCCGGTGCCGGCGGGACGTCGTGAGCTCTGAAGGACCGAGCGCCGAGCGGCTGGACCGCGCCCTGGTGACCCGGGGCCTGGCGCGCTCGCGCACTCTGGCCGCCCGATGGATCGCCGAGGGCCGCGTGAGCGTGGACGGGCAGCGCACGAGGAAGGCCTCGCAGCTGGTGGCCGCGACCTCCGTGGTGGAGCTCGAGGAGGCCGAGGGCCCCGAGTACGTCAGCCGCGCCGGGCACAAGCTGGCAGGGGCGCTCGAGGCGTTCCCGGACGTCGTCGTGGAGGGGCTGCGCTGCCTGGACGCCGGAGCCTCCACCGGGGGATTCACCGACGTGCTGCTGCGGGGCGGGGCACGGGAGGTCGTGGCCGTGGACGTGGGCCACGACCAGCTCGTGCCGCAGCTGCGCGCGGATCCGCGGGTGCGCGTGCACGAGGGCCTCAACCTGCGCTACATGGCCCCCGAGGACATCGGCGGCCCTGCCGAGCTGACCGTCTGCGATGTCTCCTTCATCTCCCTGACCCTGGTGATCGCACCGCTGGCGGCGGCCACCCTGCCCGGCGGGCACCTGCTGCTCATGGTCAAGCCGCAGTTCGAGGTCGGAGCGGATCGACTGGGCCGCGACGGAGTGGTCGCCTCGGAGCAGCAGCGCCTCGAGGCGGTCGAGAAGGTGGCGGCCGCAGGCGTCGCTGCGGGCCTGATCGAGCTCGGGCGGACGCGCTCGCCGCTGCCGGGCCAGGACGGCAACCATGAGTTCTTCCTGCACTTGCAGCGTCCGGTGCCGGCGTCGTCCTGAACCCGAGGGCAGAACCGGGCCCTCCGTGTGCCGTCGGTCGGAGGACGTAGGGTGGAGCGCATGATCGACGACTCCGGCATGCGCGCGCCCGCCTCACGACGCATCCTGGTGCTCGCCCACATGGGACGTCCGGAGGCCCGGGTCGCAGCCCAGCAGACACTGCGCCAGCTGGCCGACTCCGGCGTGGAGGGCGTCCTGACCGCCGAGGACCGGGACGCCATGCTGCGCGCCCCGGAGGTGGACGAGCTGCCCCCGGTGGGAGTGGTGCCGGACAACTGCGCGCTGTCGGACATCGAGCTGGTGGTCGTGCTCGGCGGCGACGGCTCCATCCTGCGCGCCGCGGAGGTCGTCCGCGACGTCGAGGTCCCGCTGCTGGGTGTGAATCTGGGCCATGTGGGGTTCCTGGCCGAATCCGAGCGCTCCGGCCTGGCGGAGACGGTTCAGGCCGTCGTCGACGGCCGCTACACCGTCGAGGACCGCATGGCCCTGGACGTGCGGGTCTGGCACGCCGGACGCCCCGTGCTGCACACCTGGGCGCTGAACGAGGCCTCGGTGGAGAAGGGCGACCGCGAGAAGATGCTCGAGGTCGTCACCGAGGTGGACCGCAGGCCCCTGTCGTCCTTCGGCTGCGACGGCGTCATCATGGCCACACCCACCGGCTCGACCGCCTACGCGTTCTCCGCCGGGGGACCGGTCGTGTGGCCGGAGGTCGAGGCGCTGCTGATGGTCCCGCTCTCGCCGCACGCGCTGTTCTCGCGGCCGCTGGTCGTCTCGCCGTCGTCCATGATCGCCGTGGAGGTGCTCACCCGCACCGATGCCCGCGGCGTGCTGTGGTGCGACGGCCGCCGCACGGTCGAGCTGCCTCCGGGATCGCGCATCGAGGTCACCCGCGCCGAGCGGCCCGTGACCCTGGCGCGCATGCATCGCACGCCGTTCTCGGAGCGCCTGGTCAAGAAGTTCGGCCTGCCGACCGCAGGCTGGCGCGGCCCCGTGGAGCGGGACGAGATCTCGGACGCCACCTCCACGCTGCCGATCGTCCAGCCGGACTACCGCACGACCATCCGCCGCCAGGTGCCGGGCACGCCTCAGCACCTGTCCGTGGGCCAGGAGATCCCGCAGGCCGATCGTCCGGAGGAGGGCTCATGATCGAGGAGATCCACATCCGCGATCTCGGGGTGATCCCCGATGCCGTGCTCCCCCTGGGGCCGGGGCTGACGATCCTCTCCGGCGAGACCGGCGCGGGCAAGACCATGGTCGTGACCGCCCTGGGCATGCTGCTGGGACGCCGCGCCGACGCCGGCGCTGTGCGCGTGGGCGCAGAGAAGGCCGTGGCGGAGGCCGTCGTGAACGTCCCGTCCGATCACGCCGCGGTGGCTCTGGTGGAAGACGCCGGGGGAGACGTCGACCACGAGCAGGACCGCGCCTCCCTGCAGCTCAGCCGCACCGTGGCCGCCACGGGGCGCTCGCGGGCGCACGTGGGCGGACGCAGCGCCCCGGTGGCTCGGCTCGGCGAGCTCGGCGAGACCCTGGTGGCCGTGCACGGGCAGTCGGATCAGCTGCGGTTGACCTCGGCGGCCGCGCAGCGCCATGCGCTGGACACGTTCGCAGCCGTGCACGACACCGGCTCGGCACGCGGTCGGAAGAAGGCCGCCGAGAGCCGGGGCTTCGAGGAGCTGCTGGGCGAGTACCGTGCGGCGCTGTCGTCGTTCGAGGCCGTCGAGGCCGAGCTCTCCGAGATCCGCGAGAAGGGCCGGGAGCGCGCGCTCGAGGCGCAGTCGCTGCGGGCCGCGCTCGAGGAGATCGACGCCGTCGAGCCGGTCAGCGGTGAGGACGAGGCCCTGAACGCCGAATCGCAGAAGCTCACGAGCCTCGAGTCGCTGCGCGGCGCCTCCATGACCGCGCACGCGGCGCTGTCGGGAAGCGAGGAGGATCCGGACGCGGCGTCGTCGATCCTGCTGGTGGACCGGGCGCTGTCCGCACTCGAGCAGGAGGCCGACTCCGATCCCGAGCTCGAGCAGCTGGCCCAGCGCGTGCGCGAGCTGTCCGTGCTGACCAACGACGTCGCCGCGGACCTCTCCGCCTACGCGACCGGCCTGGACGAGGACGGCCCCGCGCGGCTGGCCGAGGTCGAGGCGCGCCGAGCCGCCCTGCGGGGGCTGACCAAGACCTACGGCGCGGACATCGACGAGGTGCTCGCCTTCGCCGAGACCGCCCGCACCCGCCTGGAATCGCTCGGCGACGACCCCCAGCGCGAGGAGCAGCTGGCAGCGCAGCGCGATCAGCTGCTGGAGGCGCTCGAGGCGCAGGCGGGCGAGCTCACCCAGTGCCGTCGCCGCGCAGCGGAGCAGCTCGCGCAGGAGGTCGGCACCGAGCTCAAGGCGCTGGCCATGCCCAACGCCGCGCTGATCGTCTCCGTGGAGCCGTCGCAGCGCTTCGACCGCTGGGGCCGCGACACCGTCGAGTTCCTGCTGCGAGCTCACGCCGATGCCTCGCCGCGGCCTCTGGGCAAGGGCGCCTCCGGCGGTGAGCTCTCGCGCCTGATGCTGGCGCTGGAGGTCGTGCTGGCCGCCGTCGACCCCGTGCCCACGTTCGTGTTCGACGAGGTCGACTCCGGCGTGGGCGGCAAGGCCGCCCTGGAGATCGGCCGGCGCCTGAAGATGCTGGCCCAGAACGTGCAGGTGCTCGTGGTGACGCACCTGCCGCAGGTCGCGGCCTTCGCCGATGAGCACGTGCTCGTGACCAAGAGCTCGGACTCGACCGTCTCGGATGTGAGCGTGCTCTCGCAGGACGAGCGCGTCATCGAGCTCGCCCGCATGCTGGCGGGCCACGAGGACTCCGAGGCAGCGCAGGAGCACGCCCGCGAGCTGCTGCGCGATGCCTCGGCCTAGCGCCCCTCCCCACCCCCTCGCAGACCCCCCGACCGTCCAGTGATAGGCTCGAACCCCGTGGTGAACGCTCAGAATGCCGCCGCAACGGCTGGCGATACGCAGACAGAGACCTCCGGCTCCACCGGCAAGGTCACCCGGCAGATCTTCGTGACGGGCGGTGTGGTCTCGTCCCTGGGCAAGGGACTGACGGCCTCCTCGCTCGGGATGATCCTCAAGGCCCGCGGCCTCAAGGTCACGATGCAGAAGCTCGATCCCTACCTCAACGTGGATCCGGGCACCATGAACCCGTTCCAGCACGGCGAGGTCTTCGTGACCGACGACGGCGCCGAGACCGACCTGGACATCGGTCACTACGAGCGCTTCCTCGACGAGGACCTCGACGCCTCCTCCAACGTGACCACCGGCCAGGTGTACTCCTCCGTGATCGCCAAGGAGCGCCGCGGCGAATACCTCGGCCAGACCGTCCAGGTCATCCCGCACATCACGGACGAGCTCAAGGCGCGCATGCGCTGGCACGCCGATCACGTGCCGGAGGGCGAGGAGGCCCCGGACGTGATCATCACCGAGATCGGCGGCACCGTGGGCGACATCGAGTCGCAGCCGTTCATCGAGGCCGCCCGCCAGGTCCGCCGCGACATCGGCCGACGCAACGTGTTCTACCTGCACGTGTCGCTGATCCCGTACATCGGCCCGGCCAAGGAGCTGAAGACCAAGCCCACCCAGCACTCGGTGGCTGCGCTGCGCAACCTCGGCATCCAGCCCGACGGCCTGGTGCTGCGCTGCGATCGCGACCTGCCGGACTCCATGCGGGCCAAGATCGCCGACGCCTGCGACGTCGACATCGACTCCGTGATCTCCTGCGCCGATGCCCCGAGCATCTACGACATCCCCAAGACCCTGCACGGCCAGGACCTGGACGGCTCCATCCTCGACTACTTCGGGATGGAGCGCACCGAGGCCGACTTCTCGCACTGGAACAAGCTGCTCAGCGCCGTCCACGAGCCCAAGCACTACCTGACGATCGGGCTGGTCGGGAAGTACATCGACCTGCCGGACGCCTACCTGTCGGTCTCCGAGGCGCTGCGCGCCGGCGGCTTCGCCAACGACGCCCGCGTGAAGATCAAGTGGGTGGCCTCGGACCTGTGCCAGACCCCCGAGGGCGCAGCGCGGGAGCTCGGCGACGTCGACGCCATCTGCGTGCCCGGCGGCTTCGGAATCCGCGGCCTGGAGGGCAAGCTCGGCGCGCTGACCTACGCGCGCACCACGGGCCTGCCCACCCTGGGCCTGTGCCTGGGCCTGCAGTCGATGGTCATCGAGTACGCCCGCTCCGTCGTGGGCCTGCACGACGCCTCCTCGACCGAGTTCGACCCGGACACGGCCACTCCCGTGATCGCCACGATGGCCGAGCAGGAGCAGTTCGTGGAGGGCGCCGGCGATCTGGGCGGCACCATGCGACTGGGCCTGTACCCGGCCAGGCTCACGGAGGGCTCGGTCGTGGCCGAGGCCTACGGCGCCACCGAGGTCCAGGAGCGCCACCGCCACCGCTACGAGGTCGGCAACGACTACCGCGATCAGCTCACCGAGGCCGGTCTGGTCATCTCGGGCACCTCGCCCGACGGCACCCTGGTCGAGTTCGTGGAGCTGCCGCGGGAGACTCACCCGTACTACGTCTCCACGCAGGCCCACCCCGAGCTGCTCTCGCGTCCCACCAAGGCCCACCCGCTGTTCGCCGGGCTGGTCAAGGCGGGCCTGGAGCGCCAGGCCTCCCGCACGGACGAGTCCCCGGAGCGCTGAGCCGCATGGAGTTCGTGGAACTGGGTGCCGGGGAGCTGACGGATCGCGTGGATCCGCGGCGCGTCCTGGCTTCCGAGACGGTCTACGAGGGCCGGATCTGGGACGTCGTCTCGGAGCAGGTGGAGCTCTCCCACGACGGTCCCCGGATGACCCGCGACTTCATCACCCACCCCGGTGCTGTGGCGATCCTGGCCTTGGACGATCAGGAGCGCGTCCTGCTCATCCGCCAGTACCGCCACCCTGTGGGGATGACGCAGTGGGAGATCCCCGCAGGCATCCTCGATGTGGAGGGCGAACACCCGGCCAAGGCCGCGGCTCGCGAGTTGGGGGAGGAGGCGGACCTGTCCGCCGGGCGCCTCGACACCCTGGTCGAGTTCCACAACAGCCCCGGCTCCTCAGCGGAGTCTCTGCGGATCTACCTGGCCCGCGAGCTCACCACCCTGGAGCAGGAGTTCGAGCGCGAGGATGAGGAGTCCGAGATCGTCGCCACGTGGGTCCCGCTCGACGACGCCGTGGCGGCCGTGCTCGACGGCAGCCTGCACAACCCCAACCTGGTCACCGGGGTGCTGGCCGCCCACGCCTCGCGCGCCGCAGGCTGGTCCTCGTTGCGCCCGGCCGATGCCGCGTGGCCTGCCCATCCCGGGCTGCGCGGCACCGACGGGGTGACTCCCGCCACCATCACACCGCCGGATGCCCGCTGAGGCGTCGTCCTCGGCATCCAGGTGTCTCCGGTGTCCCTCGCGTCTCGACCGCCCGCTGAATCCTCTGCTGCTTCGTCAGCGGTGCAGCGGGCGGTCGAGCGCTATCTGCAGCACCTTGCCGTGGAGCGGGGGCTGGCCGCCAACACGCTGAGCGCCTATCGACGGGATCTGGCGCGCTACGTCCGATTCCTGACGGAGATCGGCGACGGCGCGCAGGCACCACCGGTCGATGATCCGCGGGAGATCACGGTCGCCCATGTCACCGGCTTCGTGCGCTGGCTGCAGCGCCCTGCGGCAGAGGAGACCGGGGAGCAGACCGGCGCGGGGCTGAGCGCTCGCAGCGCCGCCCGGGTCGTGGTGGCGGTGCGCGGTGCGCATCGCTTCTGGCTGCTCGAGGATCTCACCGAGCACGATCCCGCCGCTCAGGTCCCGCCGCCCACGCCGGGGATGCGGCTGCCCAAGGCGATCTCCGCCGAGCGGATCACGCGGCTGCTCGAGGCGCCGGATCCGTCCACGCCTGCCGGGCTGCGCGATCGGGCGCTGCTCGAGGTCCTCTACTCCACGGGGGCGCGCGCCTCCGAGGTCATCGGCCTGGACGTCGATGACCTGTCGGCGGCGCTGAGGTCGGGGGAGCAGCCGTCGAGGCTGCCGTTCCTGCGGCTGTTCGGCAAGGGCTCCAAGCAGCGCATGGTGCCGCTGGGACGGCCCGCCGTCGCCGCGCTGGAGGCGTGGATGGTGCGCGGCCGGCCCGAGCTGGCGGCCAAGGGGAAGGCCGATGCCGCGGTCTTCCTCAATCAGCGCGGCGGGCGGATCTCCCGGCAGACGGTGTGGAACACGGTGGCCCAGGCCGCCCAGGCCGCCGAGGCCGCAGGGCTGAGTGCCGAGGGCGTGGAGGTCAGCCCGCACACGCTGCGCCATTCCTTCGCCACGCACCTGCTCGAGGGCGGGGCGGACCTGCGGGTGGTCCAGGAGCTGCTGGGGCATGCGTCGGTGACGACCACGCAGGTCTACACGCTGGTCACGGCCGATTCTCTGCGCGAGGTGTGGGCCATGGCCCACCCGCGCGCCCGCTGAGGCTGCGCATCCCGCTGGTGGCACTGACCAGCAGCAGGGCAAGGGCGGCTCCAATGCCCGTCTCCACGACGCGATCGCCGATCAGTTCGCGGGCGGGGGTGGCGACCACGAAGCTCGTCATCATCAGCGCCACCGGTGTGAGGAACACCAGGGCCAGGCTGTAGTGGCGGACCGCGTACAGCTCATTGGCGAACTGCAGCGCCGCCAGCAGCAGGGCCAGCCCCAGCGGGCTCCAGTCGATCAGCAGGAGGAGACCGGCCAGGGCCACGCCGGCGAAGGTCCCGATGATGCTGTGCACGACCCGGTTCGCGGCTCCGGCGAGATCCGCCGCGGCGATCGGAGCCGTCGCCGCCAGGATCGCCCAGTGTTGATGGCCCTGGCCGCTGGCGATGGCCACCGAGCCTGCCGCACCGACGGCGACGGCGTAGCGTGAGGCACGCGCCAGTGCCTCCGGCCAGTCCACCCGCTCGGGCTGCGGCCTGGGAGCACGGGTGGTGGAGCCGGGGGAGGAGCGCCTCGAGAGGAAGCCCAGCGCCACGACGGTGGCCGCGCTCCCCCCAGCCGCCAGCGCCGACTCCCACAGCTGGCCCTGCTCGGGCACCCCGGCGGTGGTGGTGAAGGCGTACAGGAAGAAGAAGGGGCCCGCTGGGCGCAGCTGCAGCCGGTCCGAGACGACGGACAGCACGGCGGCCACGACGACGGCTGCGAACGTCACAGCCCAGGGGCCGAGCCCGGCGCTGGCCAAGGCCGCCCCGGCGATGACGCTGCCGCTCATGAGCGCCCCTGCGATCGCCAGGTGCTGGAAGCGCAGGCGCGGTGCATCCGCGCGTCCGAACACACCCGTGAGCGATCCGAAGATCACGTGCACGCACAGATCCAGTCGCCCGAGCAGGACGACGGCCAGAAGGGGCAGCGCGATGCCGATCCCGACGCGCGCGGCAGGCCCGCGGTGACCGCGCCCGGAGGGGATATGGAGGAAGTCCTGGAGGTGGCTCTTCACGATCATGCGAAGGAGCGGACCATGAAGATCTTGGCGCAGCGGGTGCCGTCGCCGGGTGCCACGAAGTCCGCCAATCGGCCGTACTCCCGGAGGCCCTCCGAGGCGTAGAGATGCTGGGCTCGCTCATTGCCCTCGCGCAGGTCGAGGGTGAGGTGCTCGATGCCTGCGGTCTGCGCCTGCTCGAGCAGCAGGCGCAGACCGCAGGCATCGTGGGCAGGGCCGTCGATGATGCCGCGCAGCAGGTCCTCGAGCTCTTCCCGCGCGGGCGGGTCGGTCCAGCCGAGGGCTGCGCCGTCGCTGACGAGGCCGCCGATCATGCGGGTGCGGGAGTCCAGCACCGGGTCGGTCAGGTCGTCGGCGGTGGCGCGGTGCAGTTCGGGCATGACGAAGAGTCTACGAAGATCCGGACGGCGTCCCGTCGCCGTGTTCTGTGGGAGCCGGAGGCGAGGCGCTGTCGTCGGGTCCCGACGAGCAAGTCCCCGAACGGACCGGGCCCCGCCGATCGCTGGGGATCGGCGGGGCCCGGTCAGGACAGATCGAGGATCAGTCCAGGTGGCGCTCGTCGGGGCCGTTGTAGGCCGACAGCGGCCGGATCAGCGAGTTCGCGGCACGCTGCTCCATGATGTGCGCGGTCCACCCGGTGAGGCGGGCGCACACGAACAGCGGGGTGAACGTGGGAATGTCGAAGCCCATGAGCCAGTAGGTGGGCCCGGCCGGGTAGTCCAGGTTGGGCTTGATCTGCTTGGCCTCGTCCATGGAGCGGGCCAGGCCGTTGTAGAGGCCCAGGATCTCCCGGCGGTCGTAGTGATCCAGCATGCGGAACAGGGCGTCCTGCATGGTGGGCACGCGGGAATCGCCGTTCTTGTAGACGCGGTGGCCGAAGCCCATGACCTTCTTCTTCTCGGCCAGGGCCTGGTCCATCCACTCCTTGGCCCGCTTCTCGGCGTCTTCCTCCGACTCGTCCTTGCGGATGCCGAGCTCCTGGAAGGTGTGCATGACGGCCTCGTTGGCGCCGCCGTGCAGCGGGCCCTTGAGCGCGCCGACCGCACCGACCACGGCGCTGTGCAGGTCCGCCAGCGTGGAGGTGATCACGCGCGCCGTGAAGGTCGAGGCGTTGAAGGAGTGCTCGGCGTACAGGATCATCGACACGTTGAAGGCGTCGACGACCTCCGGATCGGCCTCCTCGCCGAAGGCCATCCACAGCAGGTTCTCGCTGTAGCTGAGGTCATCGCGGGCGGAGATCGGGCCCTTGCCGTGGCGGCGGCGCTGGTCGTAGCAGACCACCGCGGGCATGGCCGCGAACAGCGCCTTGGACTTCTCCAGCTCCGCCTCGGGGGAGGCGTCCTCGGCCTTGGGGTGCTGGGCGCCCAGGACGGAGATCGCGGTGCGGCACACGTCCATGGGGTGGCAGTCCGTGGGCAGGGCGTCGATCACGGCCTTGAGCTCGGGGCTCAGGTCGCGGTGCGCCCGCTCGAACTCCTCGAACTCCGTCAGCTCCTGCGCGGTGGGCAGCTCGCCGTTCCACAGCAGCAGCGCGACCTCCTCGATCGTGCGCGAGGCCGCCAGCTCCTGGACGGGATAGCCGCGGTAGAGCAGGGAGTTGGACTCGGGGTTGACCTTGGAGACGGCCGTGACATCGGCGACGACGCCGGCCAGGCCCTTGTGGACCTCGGGTTCCTGGGTGGACTGATCTGCAGTGCTCATCACTTGCCTCCTGGGACGTCGAATGCGAAGACCTGGCTGTCGAACTGGTTGTAGCCGTCGTAGTCGACGGTCTCGTACAGACGCGCTCGCGTCTGCATCTGGGGCACAGCGGCCTGCTGGGTGCCGTCCTGCCGGATGGTGTCGAGCAGGCGCTCGACCGCACCCATGGCTGCGCGCTGTGCGGAGACGGGGTAGATGACCATGGAGACCCCGGCGTCCTGCAGCTGCTGGACCGTGAACAGCTCGGACTTGCCGAACTCCGTCATGTTCGCCAGCACCGGCACGTCGAGTGCTGCGGCGACGGCCTCGAACTCGGAGAGGTCCTTCATCGCCTCCGGGAAGATCGCGTCCGCGCCGGCCTCGACCAGCGCCTGGGCACGCTCGATCGTGGCCTCGAGGGTGTCCACTGCGCGGATGTCGGTGCGGGCCATGAGCACGAGATCCGGATCGCGCCGTGCCTTGGCGGCGGCCTGCAGTCGCTGCACGGCGGTGTCCTGGTCCACGACGGCCTTGCCGTCCAGGTGCCCGCAGCGCTTGGGGTTGACCTGGTCCTCCAGGTGGCACCCGGACAGCCCGGCGTTCTCGAGCTCCTGGATGGTGCGGGCTACGTTCATGGCCTCGCCGAACCCGGTGTCGGCGTCGATCAGGGTGGGCAGGTCCGTGGTGCGGGCGATCTGCCCGCCGCGGGTCGCCACCTCGGTGAGCGTGGTCAGCCCGATGTCCGGAAGGCCGAGTTCGTTGGCCAGGACGCCGCCGGAGATGTAGACGCCGTCGAAGCCCTTCTCCTGGATCATCGACGTGGCCAGCGGCGTGAACGTGCCGGGGAACTGGACGCAGCGGTCTTCGGCGAGCAGCTCGCGGAAGCGCTTGCGCTTCTGCTGGGCGGTGACGTGGGAGTACAGCATCAGAAGATCCCCTCGGGTCCGGTGGCCAGGTCGACGGAGGCCAGGATGTTCAGCGCGCCGAGATCGCCCGCCTTCAGGCTGGGCAGCTCCTCGGCCGCCTGGATGAAGCGCTCGAGCTCGGATTCCGCCACGACGCCCTCGGCCAGCGAGCGAAGCTTGGTCAGGTACTGCTCGCGGGCGAACGGACGGGCGCCGAGCGGGTGGGCGTCCGCCACGGCGATCTCCTCGACGATCCGGGTGCCGTCGGTGAGGGTGACCTCCGCACGGCCGCCGAAGGCCTTCTCGGAGATGTCCAGGGAGTGGTAGCGGCGGGTCCACTCCGGATCCTCCTGCGTGGTGACCTTGTTCCACAGGGCGACCGTCTCCGGACGGCCCGCGCGCTCGGGGGCGTAGGAGGCCGAGTGGTTCCATTCGCCGTCCTGCAGCGCCACGGTGAAGATGTACGGGATCGAGTGATCCAGGGTCTCGCGAGAGGCCTTGGGGTCGTACTTCTGCGGATCGTTGGCGCCGGAGCCGATGACGTAGTGGGTGTGGTGCGAGGTGTGCAGCACGATCGAGTCGACGTTGTCCGCGTTCGCGATCTCCGGGTGCTCGGAGTGCAGGCGCCGCGCCAGGTCGATCCAGGCCTGGGCCTGGTACTCGGCGGAGTGCTCCTTGGTGTAGGTGTCCAGGATGGCGCGCTTGGCCTCGCCCGGGCCCGGCAGCGGGACCTCGTAGGAGGCGTCCTTGCCGTCCAGCAGCCAGGCGATCACGCCGTCCTCGCCCTCCCAGATGGGAGTGGGGGAGGTCTGTCCGCGCATGGCGCGATCGACGGCCTCCACGGCCATCTTGCCGGCGAAGGCCGGGGCGTGGGCCTTCCAGGTGGAGATCTCGCCCTTGCGGGACTGGCGGGTGGCCGTGGTGGTGTGCAGGGCCTGGCCGATCGCGTGGAAGATCACGGACGGGTCCAGGTGCAGCAGCGTGCCGATGCCGGCTGCCGCGGAGGGGCCCAGGTGGGCCACGTGGTCGATCTTGTGGGCGTGCAGGCAGATGGCCTTGGTCAGATCGACCTGGATCTCGTAGCCGGTGGCGATGCCGCGGACCAGGTCCGCGCCGCTGGCGCCGGTGTGCTGGGCCACCGCGAGGATCGGCGGGATGTTGTCGCCGGGGTGGGAGTACTCGGCGGCCAGGAAGGTGTCGTGGAAGTCGAGCTCGCGTACGGCCACGCCGTTGGCCCAGGCAGCCCACTCGGGGGAGACACCGGTGGAGCGATCGACGCCGAAGACCTGCGCTCCGCGAGCGCCCTCGGCCGGGCGGTGGCGCAGCGCCTGATCGCGGGCGGAGACGATCGGCGCGCGGTTCACGGAGGCCATGGCGACCGAGGCGTTGTCCAGCACGCGGTTGATCACCATATCGGTGACCTCGGGGGAGACCTCCACCGGGTCGGCGGCGACCTCGGCGATCTTCCAGGCCAGCTGCTCCTCGCGGGGCAGCTGCGCCGATGACGGGTGGACCTTCACGGTGTGGTTGACGGTCATGACGTCCTCTCTGATGCGGTGGTTTCGGTCTTCTCGAGGGCTGCGCTCAGGGCCTGGTGCAGGTGCAGGCGCACGGCGGCCTCGGCCAGCTGCTCGGAGCCGGAGGCGATGGCCCGGGCGATCGCGGCGTGCTCCTGGGCGGCGCTGACCAGCCGGGACGGGTCGTGGGACGAGAGCCGGCGCACCCGGATGAGCTGGGTGCGCACGGTCTCCAGGGCGGTGACGAGCCAGGGGTTGGCCGCGGCGTCGTCGATCATCCGGTCCATGCGGGCGACGAGCTCGTAGTACTCGTCCGGGACCGGGTCTCGGTCCAGCTGGTTCGAGATGCCCTGCAGCTCCTCGGCCAGGTGCACGAAGTCGCCCGGCGTGCAGCGCACCGCCGCCAGTCGAGCGGCCTTGACCTCGAGGGCCTCGCGGAGCTCGAACAGCGGCTCGATGTCCGCGGCGCTGATCCGGCTGACCGCCGTGCCGCGGCCTCCGATCTGCTCGGCCAGGCCGTCGGCGGCCAGCAGGCCCAGGGCCTCGCGCACCGGCGTGCGGGAGGTCCCGAAGCGCTCGGAGAGCTCGACCTCCCCCAGGGGTGCCCCGGGGGCGAGATCTCCGTTGAGGATCTCCGTGCGCAGCTGGAGGTGCACGCGCTGACCTGCTCGCATGGTGCTCCTCTCCGCCCGGGGACTCGGTGCGCGCCCGACGTGCTCGCGACGCCTGCTGTGTATACACACCCTGCCACGGACCGCGGTTCCTGTCACGCCGCCGAGCAGGCGATGGGCATCAATGTATACACAGGGGTGGTGCTGAGTGAGCTGAGTCACTAGTGTGGCGGACATGGAACCGGGCGGGGCCCGGCGGCGGCGCACCGTGTGCATCGCCTGCGCGGCGCCCCGGACCGGACCGGCCCACGAGCCACGCACAGCACGGACAAGGAGCATCCATGAGCCAGCACAGCGCGGACCAGCCCCGCCCCACCACAACCGCCGAGCGCACGCTGCCCGGCGACGGCACCTACTCCGGGGCGTGGCGGCGCAGCGTCGAGGATCGGGAGGGCTTCTGGCTGGAGGCAGCTCAGGGCATCGACTGGATGACGCCGCCCAGCCGGGCGCTGGATGGTTCCGGCGACCCGATCTTCCGCTGGTTCCCGGAGGCCACGCTCAACACGTGCGCCAATGCGGTGGACCGCCACGTCGCGGCCGGTCGCGGGGATCAGGCGGCCATCATCTACGACTCCGCCGTGCTCGAGCGGCAGGAGACGATCACCTATGCCCAGCTGCAGGACCGGGTGGCGCAGGCCGCCGGGGCCCTGCGGGAGCTGGGCGTGCAGAAGGGCGATCGGGTGCTCATCTACCTCCCGATGATCCCGGAGGCGCTGATCTCCATGCTGGCCTGCGCCCGGCTGGGCGCGGTGCACTCGGTGGTCTTCGGCGGCTTCGCCCCGCGCGAGCTCGCCGTGCGGATCGACGACTGCGCCCCGCGCGCCGTCATCACGGCCTCCGGCGGAGTGGAGCCCAAGCGACGCATCGAGTACCTGCCCTCCGTGGAGGAGGCGGTGCAGATGGCCGAGCATAAGCCGTCTGCGGTGCTGGTGGTCGGGCGCGAGGGCTTCGAGCACGACGTCGCGGGCATGCGCGAGCGCGCGGCCGTCGACGGCCTGGAGTGGGTGGATTGGCAGGAGGCGGTCGAGGCCGCCGAGCCTGCCGAGCCGGTCGAGGTCGCTGCCACCGATCCGCTCTACATCCTCTACACCTCCGGCACGACCGGCAGCCCCAAGGGCGTCGTGCGGGACAACGGCGGCCACGCCGTGGCGCTGAGCTGGTCCATGGCCAACATCTACGACATCGGCCCCGGCGAGGTCATGTGCACCGCCTCGGACGTGGGCTGGGTCGTGGGCCACTCCTACATCGTCTACGCGCCGCTGCTGGCCGGGGCCACGACCGTGCTCTACGAGGGCAAGCCGGTGGGCACCCCGGATGCCGGTGCGTTCTGGCGGCTGGTGGCCGAGCACCGCGTGAAGGCCTTCTTCACCGCCCCCACCGCGCTGCGGGCAATCCGCAGGCAGGACCCCGAGGGCGAGCTGGTGGCCGAGCACGACCTGTCGAACCTGGACACGCTGTTCGTGGCTGGCGAGCGCCTGGACCCGGAGACCTGGAGCTGGGCGGGCAGGGCGCTGGATATCCCCGTGGTCGATCACTGGTGGCAGACCGAGACGGGCTGGGCCATCAGCGGCAATCCGGTGGGCCTGGAGCAGCTGCCGCTGAAGTCCGGCTCTTCCACGGTGCCGATCCCGGGCTACGAGATCGAGATCCTGGATCCGCTGGGCGAGCCGGTGCCGCAGGGGGAGGAGGGCAACATCGCCGTGCGCCTGCCGATGCCGCCGGGCACGCTGGCCACCCTGTGGGGCAGCGACGACCGCTTCCGCAGCGCCTACCTGGAGGCCTTCCCCGGGTACTACGTCACGGGCGACTCCGGGCGGATCGACGAGGACGGCTACGTCTTCGTGATGGGCCGCACCGACGATGTCATCAACGTCTCCGGCCACCGGCTCTCCACCGGTGCGCTCGAGCAGGCCCTGGCCCAGCACCCCGCGGTGGCCGAGTGCGCCGTGATCGGCGTGGCCGATGAGCTCAAGGGCCAGCGCCCGTGCGGATACGTGGTGGTCAAGCAGGGCATCGAGACCTCGCAGGAGCAGCTCAGCGAGGAGCTCGTGCAGCTTGTGCGCCGGGAGATCGGCGCGGTCGCCGACCTCAAGCAGATCGCGGTGGTCGAGGCCCTGCCCAAGACCCGCTCCGGGAAGATCCTGCGCAAGACCATGCGCCAGATGGCCGATGGCCAGGAGGCGCCGGTGCCCTCGACCATCGAGGATCCGGCCGTGCTGGAGGCGCTGGAGCCCGTGCTGCGGGGCCGGTGAGTGCGCGGCGGGGCGATCCTGCCGGGCGGATCGCCCCGCCGCTGTCAGTCGCTCGGAGCCGTGCGCTGAGCGCGCAGCTCGCGCTTGAGCAGCTTGCCGGACTGGTTGCGCGGCAGCTCGGCCACGAACTCCACGCGCTTGGGCACCTTGCAGTCGGCCAGGCGTTCGCGGGCGTGCCGGCGGACCGTCTCCGCGGTGAGCTGCTGGTCGGGATGCACCACGATCACCGCCGTGATGGCCTCGCCCCAGCGCTCGTCAGGAAGTCCGAGCATCGAATCGCGGGTGACCTGATCTCCCGAGTGGAAACACCCGTCCGCGAAGCTCTCCTCCGTCTGCTCCGCGCATCCCCAGTAGCCGGACATCAGCTGCGGGGAGCGGTATTGGATCTCGCCGGGTTCACCCGCACCGGCCGGGGTGCCGTCGGCGGTCATCACGCGCGCCTCCACGTGGAAGACCGGGCGGCCGCACGACGTCGGGCGCAGGTCGTGCTCCTCGGGGCGAAGCACGGTGCACAGGGGACCCAGCTCGGACTGCCCGAAGCAGTTGTAGAAGCCCAGCCTGGGGAACCGGTCGCGCAGTCTCTGCAGCACCGTGGACGGCATGATCGAAGCGCCGTACTGCGCCTGGGTCAGCGAGGACAGGTCGCGGGTCTCCAGCTGAGGGTGCGAGCTCAGGGGGACCCACACGGTGGGGGCCAGAAACAGTGAGAAGAGGTGCTCGCGCTCCACCAGCTCGAGCATGGCGGGGATGTCCGGCTTGGCGATCAGGCGGATCGAGGCGCCCAGGCACAGGTAGGGCACGAGGAGCACGTGCAGAGTCGCCGAGTGGTACAGCGGCATGGCCACCAGCGGCCGGTACTCGGCGCCGCGCTCGCGGGTCAGATCGGCTGCCGTTTCCTCGGCCAGGCCCAGCAGGGCGGGGTCCGCGGCGATCAGGGCGACGTCCGCATCGCGCAGGATGTGGCGCAGCTCCTCGCCCTTGAGAGCGAAGTTCACCGGCACGTGCACTGCGCCCGTGGACGCGCAGGCCAGGACGAGGATCGCGAAGGCGTCGGAGTTCGCGCCGAAGGCGGCAACCCGATCGCCCGGCGAGATCCCGGATCGTGTCTCCGGCCGGGGGCTGCCCGAGGGGAGGGGTGATGCACTCCGGTGCCGTGGTGCCGTCGAGCGGGGCCCTCAATCGCCGCAGGACCGATACTCCATCTCGGGTCGGCCCACCGTGCCGCGGCGTGCCCGGCGCTGTGCGCGGTCGACCTCGGTCAGGTGCTCCAGATAGCGCCGAGCCGTCACGCGGGAGATGCCCGTCCGCGCCGCGACCTCGGCCGCCGACTGCCACGGCAGTGCCGCCAGCTCCTGGGCCACGCGCTCCAGCGTCTCAGGGGACAGGCCCTTGGGGCTGCCCGAGGCTGCGAATGGCCGAAGCCCATCGAGTGCTCGATCGATCGCCTCCTGATCGAGCGGCTGCTCTCCCCGCAGACTGGTGCGGTACTGCTGATAGGCGGCCAGGCGATGCAGCAGCTGCTCGCGGGTGAAGGGCTTCACGAGGTAGCCGACGACTCCAAGCGAGGCAGCTGCTCGAACCGTCTCCACATCCCTGTGGGCTGTCACCGCGAGGATGTCCACGTCATCTCCGGCGGCGCGCAGCCGGCGTGCGACGTCGATGCCGGTGGCATCGGGGAGATTCACATCCAGCAGCAGAAGGTCCGCGGGGCGGCCTTCGCGACGCAGCGAACTCACCGCTCGCAGGGCTTCTGCGGCTGTGGCCGCACTGCCCGCCGCCTCGAATCCCGGTACCTGCTGAACGAACCGCAGGTGCGCGTCCCGGGTCAGCGGCTCGTCTTCCACGACGACCACCCGAAGCTCCCTGCTCATGATCGAACCTCCTTCGAGACCAGGGGGAAGCTGAGCACGAAGGCCGTGCCGCCGTCGTCGATCACCTCGATCGCACCGCGATGGCGGTGGACGATCTCGCTCACGAGTGCCAGTCCCACACCGTGGCCGCCCACGGTGTCCGAATCCTTCGTGGAGGCGCCGCGCTGGAAGATCCGCTCCCGCACCGACGCCTCGATGCCCGGCCCCGAATCCGCGACGCTGAGGATCGCGGCGCCGTCATCATCGTGCGCGATCTCGACTTCCACCAGCGGTCCTTCGGCGCCGGATGCGGCGACGGCTGCTTCGATTGCGTTGTCGATGAGATTGCCCACGACGGTCACGGTCTCCGATGCGCTCAGCGGAAGTCCGGGTGCTCCGTCCGCCGCATGGACCTCCAGTCGGACTCCGCGCTCCTGGGCCGCGGAGGCCTTGCCCAGCAGCAGGGCCGTGAGCACGGGATCCTCGATCCCTGCCCCGACGTCCCCGGCCAGACTCAAGGTGCGCTGCTGATCCGCGGCGGCGAAGCGCCTTGCCTGCTCGGTCTCGCCGAGCTCCAGCAGTGCGACGATCGTGTGCATCCGGTTCGCGTGCTCGTGGGTCTGCGAGCGCAGCGCCTGGGCCATCGTGGTGGTCGCACGCAGCTGGCCGGACAGCCGGGTGAGCTCGGTGTGATCGCGCAGGATCGCGACCATTCCGGTCGAGGGCTCCGACGCGCGCAGCAGGGAGACGATCAGGGTGCGCTCGCCGTGCATGATCCACTGCTCGCGGACCTCCTGCTGCCCGGTGAGCAGGTCCTGCAGCTGCGGGGGCAGACTCGCTTCCTCCAGGGGAATGCCTCGACGACGTCGCCGATCGGCCCATCGGTAGACAAGGCTGCGCCCGTCCGGCTGCTGGAGGGCTTCCAGGGCAGGCTCGGTCAGGCCCAGCAGCTCACGAGCTCGAGCGTTGGCGAGCATGAGTCTGCCGTCCTCGATCAGCAGAAGGCCCTGGGCCGCCTGCTCGAGCACGGCGTCCTGAACCGAGACGGCCTCGGCCAGCTCCTCCGGAGTCCGTCCCCCGGTGCGCTGGGAGAGGTAGCGGGCCAGGGGAAGATGGGCCGCAGCCCCGGCTGCGAGCAGCGCCAGCGCCATCCCGAGCAGCAGCGGGGCCTCGGCCCAGACCTCGTCGGCGGTGTGCTCGACCAGCACTCCCGTGGAGACCAGAGCGACGATCTCTCCGTCCTCGTCGCGCACCGGTGCGGTGGTGCGGGCCGACAGGCCGAGCTGCCCCTGTTCCGTCGAGGTCCTGACCTGCCCGCTGCGCGCTTCCTCGATCGAGCCGCGGAATCGCTGCCCGATCATCTCCGGCCGAGGGTGGGTCCATCGGATGCCCTCTGGCGACATGATGGTGATCCAGTCGAGCTCGGTGCTGCGCACGAGGTCATCCGCCAGGGGCTGCAGCTGGGCGTGGGGGTCGTCAGCACCCGACTGCTCGATCACGAACGGGTCGTCAGCCAGGGCTATGGACATGGTGCGGCTGATCTCGCGGGCTCGCTCGTCGGCATCCTGGGCGGCTCGCTGGATGAGCACGGCGCCGAAGACGGCCGCTAGGACAAGGACCAGCAGCAGCTGCAGGGCCAGGATGCGGCGGGCCAGGGACATGGGAGCTCCTCGTGCGGATCGGGGTGTCCGGAAGTCTCCCACCTCGCTGACCGCTTGTGGTCCCGCTCACGACCACAACGACCACAACGAGACGTGCATCACAGATCCCGTCAAGCTGGTTGTGGCGCCGAGCGAGGCGCAGCACCGCCCACCGCCGGCCTCGTCCGGCGTCGCATCGTTCAGGAGCAGCACATGGCAGCAGCCGAGCAGCCGGGCCCGACGTCGTCGACAGCGCCCCGGAAGAAGAAGGACCGCACGCACACCCTCTACATCGCCGTGATCATCGCTGTGGTCGCCGGTGCCGTCCTGGGACTGGTCGCTCCGGAGGTCGGAGTGGCGCTGAAGCCCGTCGGCACGGGGTTCATCGCGCTGATCAAGATGATGATCGCTCCGGTCATCTTCTGCACGATCGTGCTGGGCGTCGGCTCGATCGCCAAGGCGGCCACGGTCGGCAAGGTCGGGGGCATGGCTCTGGCCTACTTCATCGCCATGTCGACCTTCGCCCTGGCCATCGGCCTGGTGGTGGGCAACATCGTCCAGCCCGGCTCCGGCCTGGACATGAGCAACGCGACGTACGAGGTCCCCGCCGACGCTTCCCATGGCGCCGGTGCCGAGGAGGGGACCGTCGGGTTCCTCCTGGCGATCATCCCCACCACGCTGGTGTCATCGTTGACCTCCGGCAACATCCTGCAGACCCTGTTCGTCGCACTGCTCGTGGGCTTCGCGCTGCAGGCGATGGGAGAATCCGGTCGGCCCGTGCTCAAGGCGGTGACCTACATCCAGGCCGTCGTGTTCCGACTGCTGATGATGGTCATGTGGCTGGCGCCGCTCGGCGCGTTCGGCGCGATCGCAGCCGTGGTGGGCGCCACCGGCGTGCAGGCCATCACGTCGATGTTGGTGCTGATGCTCGCGTTCTACATCACCTGCGCCCTTTTCATCATCGTGATCCTCGGCCTGATGCTGAAGATCGTGACCGGGGTGAACATCTTCTCGCTCATGAAGTACCTGGCCCGCGAGTACCTGCTGATCTTCTCGACCTCATCGTCCGAGGCGGCACTGCCCCGGCTGATCGCCAAGATGGAGCACCTGGGTGTCTCCAAGCCGGTCGTGGGCGTCGTTGTGCCCACCGGCTACTCGTTCAATCTCGACGGCACGGCCATCTACCTGACCATGGGTGCCCTGTTCGTGGCCGATGCCATGGGCACTCCGCTGGCACTGGGCGAGCAGATCACCCTGCTGCTGTTCATGATCATCGCCTCCAAGGGTGCGGCCGGCGTCTCCGGTGCGGGCATCGCCACCCTGGCGGCCGGCCTGCAGTCGCACCGTCCTGATCTCGTCGACGGCGTGGGGCTGATCGTGGGCATCGACCGGTTCATGTCCGAGGCTCGTGCGCTGACCAACTTCTCCGGCAATGCCGTGGCCACGCTGGTGCTGGGCACCTGGGTCCGCGAGATCGACCGGGACCGGGTGAGCCAGGTGCTGTCCGGGAAGCTGCCCTTCGACGAGGCGCAGATGGCTGTGGACCCGCACGCCTCGCCGACCGCCCCCGAGCAGGCGCTCGAGGGCCACGAGCAGTCGAAGCTCGCCTGAGGTTCCGGCAGGCACTGCATGCGCCGCCTGGTCCTTGCCGCGGAAGCGCTCGGCCAGGCGGCGCGTCCATGCAGGTCCCGCCCGGCGGCGGTAGGGTGACTGGCCAGAGAAGGCGGGCGCGCGTCGGCGCGGCTCGCACGCCGTCCCCAGACCAGGAGTGGTTCCCACAGTGAGCAGCAAGAACGAGGATCGGTTCCCCGAGCTCGGCGAAGCCGAGACCGGCAAGGTCGGCCCCACCGGGCGTCCGCTGCGCCGCTTCCCGGATCCACCCGAGCTCGACTCGCATGGGCCGGCGCGGATCATCGCGATGGTCAATCAGAAGGGCGGCGTGGGCAAGACGACGTCGACCATCAACCTGGGCGCGGCCCTGGCCGAGACCGGGCGCAAGGTCCTCATGGTGGACTTCGATCCGCAGGGCGCGCTGTCGGCGGGCTTCGGGGCGAACCCGCACGAGCTCGATCAGACGATCTACAACGTGATGATGGAGCGCGGGGTCGATCCTTGGGACGTGATCCTGGAGACCGAGACCGAGGGCATCGACCTCATGCCGGCCAACATCGACCTCTCGGCCGCCGAGGTCCAGCTGGTCTCGGAGGTGGCCCGCGAGCAGGTGCTGGCCTCGGCGCTGCGCAAGGTCGAGGACCACTACGACGTCATCCTCATCGACTGCCAGCCCTCGCTGGGTCTGCTGACGGTCAACGCGCTGACCGCCGCCCACGGCGTGATCATCCCGCTGATCTGCGAGTTCTTCGCCCTGCGCGCGGTGGCCCTGCTGGTGGACTCGATCGAGAAGGTCCAGGACCGGCTGAACCCCAAGCTGCAGATCGACGGCGTCCTGGCCACCATGTTCGACTCCCGCACCCTGCATTCGCGCGAGGTGCTGGACCGGATCGTGGAGGCCTTCGGCGACAAGGTCTTCGACACCGTCATCAAGCGCACCGTGAAGTTCCCGGACGCCACGGTCGCCGCCGAGCCGATCACGTCGTTCGCGACCAACCACGCGGGCGCGGATGCCTACCGCCAGCTGGCCCGGGAGCTGATCTCGCGCGGCGGCGCTCCGTGATCCGCGCATGAGCGCACTCGTCCCGGAGATCGAGTCCTCGGGCCTGGCCGGGTCCGAGGGCGGCTTCGCGGTCGAGCTCGAGAACTTCGCCGGGCCGTTCGAGGTCCTGCTGGGGCTGATCGGCAAGCACGAGCTCGACATCACCACGGTCTCGCTGTCGATGGTCACCGACGAGTTCCTGGACTACGTCCGCGCCCTGCGCGAGACGAACTCGCTGGCGGCCCTGGACGCCGCCAGCGAGTTCCTGGTCGTGGCCGCCACGCTGCTGGATCTGAAGGCGGCCCGGCTGCTGCCGCGCGGCGAGGTCGACGACGAGGCCGACCTGGCCGTGCTCGAGGCCCGCGACCTGCTCTTCGCCCGGCTGCTGCAGTACAAGGCGTTCAAGGACATGTCCCAGCTCATGGCCCAGACCATGCGCACCGAGTCCGCCCGCCAGGCCCGCTCCGTGCCGCTGGAGCCGCAGTTCGCGAAGCTCATGCCCGAGCTGATCTGGCGCACCACCCCCGAGGAGTTCGCCCAGATCGCGATCCGGGCGCTCACGCCCAAAGAGGCCGCGCCCACCGAGGTCGGCGTCGATCACCTCCACGGCTCCGAGGTCACCGTGCGCGAGGAGGCCGATCAGCTGCGCCTGATGCTCGCCGACGGCCAGGAGCACACCTTCGCCGAGCTGATCGCCGACGCCGAGACGGTGCTGGTGGTCGTCGTGCGCTTCCTGTCGGTCCTGGAGCTGTTCCGCGACCGCGCGATCGACGTCCGCCAGGACGAGCCGCTGGCCGATGTCTGGATCACCTGGACCGCCCCGGAGGATTGGAGCCCCGAGCGGCTCTCCGACGAGCACGACGTCCCCGCCCCGACCGATCCCGCCGCCGAGGGCCCCGCGGCAGAAGACACGCCCCATGACTGAGCAGCACGAGCCCGCCCCCGATGGCAGCGCGGACGAGGCGGCCGCGTCGTCCCCGGCGGCGGAGGACCCCGCTGGCGTCGTCGACGTCGACACCCTCCCTGGGGGCCTGGCGGCCGGGATCGAGGCGGTGCTCATGGTCGCCGAGCGCCCCGTCTCGGAGTTCGACCTGGCCAAGGTCCTGGGCCAGTCGGTCGACGAGATCCGCGCGACCCTGGATTCGCTGCGCGCCGAGTACGACGGCCTCACCGGCGATGACGACGACCCGGCCGTTCCGCGCGGCTTCGAGCTGCGGAAGGTGGGCGGGGGTTGGCGCTTCTACTCGCGCGCGGAGTTCGCCCCGGTGGTGCAGGCCTTCGTGCTCGAGGGGCAGACCTCGAGGCTGTCGCAGGCTGCGATGGAGACCCTGGCCGTGATCGCCTATCGCCAGCCGGTCAGCCGTGCGCGGGTCTCGGCGATCCGCGGCGTGAACGTCGACGGCGTGGTGCGCACCCTGGTGGCCCGCGGGCTCGTGCAGGAGATGGAGCGCGATCCGCTGACCGGCGCGCTGCTCTACGGCACCACCCCGTACTTCCTGGAGAAGCTCGGCCTGGATTCGATCTCCGAGCTGCCGCAGATCTCGCCGTACCTGCCCGGCGTCGAGGACGTCGGCGACTTCGACGGCTGAGCCGCCGCCCCTCGCGGCTGAGGGGTGTTGCCAAGCGGCGGGCTCCCTGCGCCGCGCGTGATCCCGGGTACTGCGCCGGTGGGGGCTCAGCGGATAGGATGGCCTGTCGTCCGCGCGGGACTCCCCGTGCATCACGCCGACCGGCACAGCGGGACCCGAACGAGGGTCCGTACCGGTCGAGCAACGACGACCGCCGACCGACGCCCGCCCTCGCGGCGGCTCGGTGCGTGCTGAGCCGACTCCCACAGGACGTCAGGCCCGGCACGCGAACGATCCCGGCGCTGCCGCTGTCCAGCATGCGAGTCAGCGTCGTGCCAGGCGGCACCGACAGACCACCACAGACCTGCAAAGGACAGTGCGACATGGCTGAGAACCATTCGAACTCCCGGGGCAAGCGCCCCTCCCAGAGCCGCGGCAGCGGCCCGTCCCGCCCCGGCAAGGGCTCGGGCGGCCGCTCCGGCGCACCGGGACGCTCCGGCGGCCCCGGCAAGGGCCCGAAGAACGGCCCCAAGGGCGCCGGCCCCCGCGGTGCAGCAGCCGGAGGCCCCAAGGGCCGTCCCGGCAAGCCCGCCACCAAGGCGAATGCCGTCGGCCCCAAGGCGCCCAAGGGCCAGAAGGGCCCCAAGCCCTTCGCCAAGTCGGAGCGCTACGAGCGCAAGATGCCGGACAAGGTGGCGATCTACGGACCGCACCGCCGTCGTCGTCCCAAGAACCCGCCGGTGGACCGCCTGGAGGTCCACGACTCCGAGGGCGTGCGCCTGCAGAAGCTGCTGGCCAACGCCGGAGTCGCCTCGCGGCGGGTGTGCGAGGAGATGATCGCCGAGGGCCGCGTGACGGTCGACGGCCAGAAGGTCACCGAGCTCGGCGTGCGCGTGGATCCGCGCACCGTGGAGATCACGGTCGACGGGCTGCCCATCCAGCTCGATGACAAGCTCGTCTACTTCGCCTTCAACAAGCCGGAGGGCGTCGTGTCCTCGATGGAGGACCAGGAGGGGCGTCCGTGCATCTCGGACTTCCTCACCTCCTCCAAGCACCTCCAGCACCGCGTCTTCCACGTGGGCCGCCTGGACTCGGAGACCGAGGGCCTGCTGCTGCTGACCAACGACGGCGAGCTCACCAACCGCCTGACCCACCCCTCCTACGAGGTGCCCAAGACCTACCTGGTGCAGGTGCGCGGGCCCATGGAGAAGGGCATCGGCGACATCATGAAGGCCGGCGTGGAGCTCGAGGACGGCGTGGCCAAGGTGGACGAGTTCCGCCTGGTCGACTCCGTGCCCGGCCACATCCTGGTCGAGGTCGTGCTGCACTCGGGGCGCAACCGCATCATCCGCCGCCTCTTCGATGCCGTGGGCTACCCCGTCGAGCGCCTGGTGCGCACCCAGGTGGGCCCCATCCGCATCGGCGATCAGAAGCAGGGTGTGGTGCGCGATCTGTCCAACACCGAGGTCGGGCACCTGCTGGCCTCCGTGGGCCTGGAAGGCTGAGGGTGGCCGCTGAGACCGCTGCCGAGGGGCCCGTGCTGATCATCGGCGCGGGCCTGCTCGGCGCCTCGGTGGGCCTGGGCCTGCGGCATCTGGGTGTGTCCACCTGGCTGCGCGATGCCTCCCCGACCGCCGAGGCCATCGGCGCGGACATCGGCGCCGGCAGCTCCGAGCGCCTGGCCCTGGCGGCGGGGGAGACCGTCCCCGAGCCGAGCCTGAT
This sequence comes from Kocuria sp. CPCC 205260, assembly GCF_040981045.1. NCBI lineage: Bacteria > Bacillati > Actinomycetota > Actinomycetes > Micrococcales > Micrococcaceae > Kocuria > Kocuria sp. CPCC 205260. The sequence continues at coordinate 20,726 of NZ_JAVKPT010000011.1, read as the reverse complement.
CGTGGTCGCCACGCCTCCGGACGTGGTCGTGGAGACCGTGGCGCAGGCCCTGGCGGAGCACCCGCAGGCGATCGTCACGGACGTGGCCTCGGTCAAGTCCGTGATCCAGGAGGGTCTGCGCGCACGCGGTGCGGATCTGCGCCGCTACGTGGGCTCCCACCCCATGGCCGGGCGCGAGCGCTCCGGGCCGGTGGCCGCGCGCGGCGAGCTGTTCACGACCATGCCGTGGGTGCTGTGCGCAGCGCCGGAGACCGATCCGGCGGCCGTGAAGCGCGTGCGCTCGCTGGCCCAGGACCTGGGCGCGCACGTCACGGAGCTGGAGGCGGATGAGCACGACGCCGCCGTGGCCCTGATCTCGCACGTCCCCCAGGTGATGTCCTCGCTGCTGGCCTCGCGCCTGCAGGACACGCCGCTGCACCATCTGTCCCTGGCGGGGCAGGGGCTGCGCGACACCACGCGCATCGCCGCCTCCGATCCGGGGCTGTGGGTGCAGATCCTCTCGGCCAATGCCGGCTCGATCGTGCCGTCGCTGCACGGCGTGCGCGAGGACCTGGACCGGCTGATCAACACGCTGGAGGACCCCACGGGCCCGGGCGCGCGCCTGGACATGGCCGAGCTGATCGCCGAGGGCAATGCGGGTCAGGCCCGGATCCCGGGCAAGCACGGCGGAGCCCCCAAGGCCTTCGCCCAGCTCACCGTTCTGGTGGATGACAAGCCCGGCAAGCTGGGCGAGCTGTTCAGCGCGGTCGGCGAGACCGGGATCAACCTGGAAGACTTGCGCCTGGAGCACTCCCTGGGCCGGCGCGTCGGCCTGGCGGAGATCTCCGTGGACCCGAACCGTCGGGATGAATTGGTGGAGGCGCTCGAGCAGCGCGGATGGAAGGTGGTCCAGTGACCGAGCACAGCACCCAGGCCGTGGTGGCCATCGACGGACCCTCCGGGTCCGGCAAGTCCACGGTCTCCAAGGAGATCGCCCGCCGGCTGGACCTGGGCTACCTGGACACCGGTGCCATGTACCGCGCCGTGGCCTGGTGGGCCGTGCACTGCGGCATCGACCTGGGCGACGGCGATGCCGTGGTGGGAGCCGCCCGCACCGCACCGATCGAGGTCTCGACCGATCCCGATCAGCAGCAGGTCCGCGTGGACGGCCAGGACGTCACCGCGGCCATCCGCTCGACCGAAGTGACCGGCGCGGTCTCCTCGGTCTCCACCGTTCCGGAGGCGCGCGAGATCCTGGTCCAGCGCCAGCGTGAGATGATCGAGGCCTCCGGGCGCCGCATCGTGGCCGAGGGCCGCGACATCACCACCGTGGTGGCCCCCGACGCCGACGTCCGCGTGCTGCTCACCGCCTCCGAGGCGGCGCGGCTCTCGCGCCGCGGCGCCCAGCTGGGCTCGTCGCAGTCCAAGGAGGCGCTGGCCGCGCAGGTCACCGGCCGCGATGCCAAGGACTCCAAGCTCGTGAACTTCACCGACGCCGCCGACGGCGTCACGCACCTGGACTCCTCCGAGCTGAGCATCGAGCAGACCGTCACCGCCGTGATGGACCTGGTCCTGCGCGCGGTCCCCGAGCTCGCCTGAAGCTCCCGCATACTTTTCCCAGATACCTCAGAAGGAGGGGCCCGATGCCCGAGACCCCCGAGAACACGAACCCCGGCTCCGAGTGGTCCGGCCCCGGACCCGAGGGCGCACCGCAGCGCCCGGCGGATCAGTACGAGGAGAAGATCCTCGGCGGCGGCGATCAGGACATCTCCGAGCGCCTGGCCGCGATCGACGACGACGAGGCCGAGCTGCGCGCCGAGGCCCTGCGCGAGGGCCTGGAGGACTACGACCTCGACGAGGAGGACCTGGCCCTGCTCGCCGAGTGGGCCGGCGACGACGTCGCGGACCTGTACCGCAAGCCGGCCCCGGTGGTCGCTGTGGTCGGTCGCCCGAACGTCGGCAAGTCCACGCTGGTCAACCGCGTGATCGGCCGCCGCGAGGCCGTCGTGGAGGACGTCCCCGGCGTGACGCGCGACCGCGTGCGGTATTCCGCCGAGTGGATGGACCGGCCCTTCACCATGGTCGACACCGGCGGCTGGGAAGCCGATGCCACCGGCATCGACCACTCCGTGGCAGAGCAGGCCGAGCTGGCCGTGGAGCAGGCCGACGCCGTGCTGCTCGTCCTGGACACCACCGTGGGCGTGACCGCCACCGACGAAGCCATCGTGGGCATGCTGCGCCGGGCCAACAAGCCTGTCATCGTGGTGGCCAACAAGGCGGATTCGCAGGCCATGGAGCTGGAGGCCACCGCGCTGTGGTCGCTGGGCATGGGGGAGCCGTACCCGGTCTCCGCCCTGCACGGCAAGGGTGCGGCGGATCTGCTGGACGCCCTGTTCGAGATCCTGCCCGAGTTCTCCGAGGTGGCCGAGCCCGAGCTGGTCGGCGGACCGCGCCGCGTGGCACTCGTGGGCCGCCCCAACGTGGGCAAGTCCTCCATGCTCAACAAGCTGGCCGGCTCCGAGCGCGTGGTCGTCAACGAGCTCGCCGGCACCACCCGCGATCCCGTGGACGAGAACATCGAGCTCGGCGGGAAGACCTGGCGCTTCGTGGACACGGCGGGCATCCGTCGTCGTCAGCACATGGCCAAGGGCGCGGAGTACTACGCCTCGCTGCGCACGCAGTCGGCGATCGAACGCGCCGAGGTCGCGCTGATCCTGCTGGCGGTCGATGAGCCGCTGGCCGAGCAGGACGTGAGGATCGTGCAGACCTCGATCGACTCGGGCCGAGCGATCGTGCTGGCCTTCAACAAGTGGGACCTGCTCGACGAGGAGCGCCGGTACTACCTGGAGCGCGAGATCGAGAAGGACCTGGCGCACGTGGCCTGGGCCCCGCGCGTGAACGTCTCGGCCAAGACCGGCTGGCACAAGGACAAGCTCGTCCCCGCACTGGAGACCGCGCTGGAGTCCTGGGACACCCGCATCCCCACCGGGCGCCTCAACGCGTTCCTGGGCGAGCTCGTCGCCGCGCACCCGCACCCGCTGCGCGGCGGCAAGCAGCCGCGCATCCTGTTCGGCACGCAGGCCTCCACGCGCCCGCCCAAGTTCGTCCTGTTCACCACGGGCTTCCTGGATCCCGGCTATCGACGGTTCATCGCCCGACGGCTGCGCGAGACCTTCGGCTTCGAGGGCACCCCGATCGAGGTGACCATGCGCGTGCGCGAGCGCCGCTCCCGCAAGCGCTGAGCCCCGAACTCTCCACGACGGCCCCGATCCCTTCTGCGCGACAGGGATCGGGGCCGTCGTCGTGCCCGGGGCCGCGACGGCCGCTCGGTGAGTGTCCACGGGGCCTCCGCCGCGGGGCTCGGTGACGGACGCGCCCCGAAAAGTGTGGTCAGACCACATCGAGTGCGTAAGCTGGCCCACAACTGCTAGTACCCCCAAGGGGGCAGCGGCTCGCGTCGCGCTCCCGGAGATGGAGTCTCTGTGTTCTCGAAGATCCTGGTGGCCAACCGCGGTGAGATCGCGGTGCGCGCCTTCCGCGCGGCGTACGAGCTCGGGGCCAAGACCGTGGCCGTGTTCCCCTACGAGGATCGCAACTCGATCCACCGGCAGAAGGCCGATGAGGCCTACCGGATCGGGGAGGAGGGCCACCCGGTCAAGGCCTACCTGGACGTGGACGAGATCATCCGCGTGGCCCTGGAGTGCGGCGCCGATGCGATCTACCCCGGCTACGGCTTCCTGTCCGAGAATGCCGATCTGGCTCAGAAGTGCGCCGACAACGGCATCACGTTCATCGGCCCCGCAGCAGACGTCCTGAGCCTGGCCGGCGACAAGGTCGCAGCACTGAAGGCCGCCAAGAAGGCCGGGATCCCCACGCTGGACAGCTCCGAGCCCTCGGACGACAAGCAGCAGCTGCTCGAGTGGGGCAAGGAGATCGGCTTCCCGGTCTTCGTGAAGGCCGTGGCCGGCGGCGGCGGGCGCGGCATGCGTCGCGTGGAGTCCGAGGACAAGCTCGAGGACGCACTCGATGCCGCCATGCGCGAGGCCGGCACCGCGTTCGGCGATCCCACCGTGTTCCTGGAGCAGGCTGTGCTCAAGCCGCGGCACATCGAGGTCCAGGTCCTGGCCGATGCCACGGGCGAGACCGTGCACCTGTTCGAGCGCGACTGCTCGCTGCAGCGCCGCCACCAGAAGGTCATCGAGATGGCGCCCGCGCCGAACCTCGACGAGGACATCCGCCAGGCCCTGCACAAGGATGCCGTGGCGTTCGCGAAGGAGCTGGGCTACCTCAACGCCGGCACCGTCGAGTTCCTGGTGGACACCGTGGGCGAGCGCGCCGGGGAGCACGTGTTCATCGAGATGAACCCGCGCATCCAGGTGGAGCACACCGTGACCGAGGAGGTCACGGACGTCGACCTGGTCCAGGCCCAGATGCGCATCGCCGCGGGGGAGACCCTGGAGCAGATCGGCATCCGCCAGAAGGACCTGTACGTCCGCGGCTTCGCCATGCAGTGCCGCATCACCACGGAGGATCCGGCCAATGGGTTCCGCCCGGACGTCGGGAAGGTCTCGGCCTACCGCTCCGCGGGCGGTTCGGGCGTGCGCCTGGACGGCGGCACGATCTACGCCGGTGCGGAGATCTCCCCGCACTTCGACTCCATGCTGGTCAAGCTGACCTGCCGCGGCCGCGACTACCAGACCGCCGTGCACCGCGCCTCGCGCGCGCTCGCCGAGTTCCGCATCCGCGGCGTGGCCACCAACATCCCGTTCCTGCAGTCGGTGCTGCAGGATCCCGAGTTCCTGGACGGGCAGATCACCACCGACTTCATCGAGCGCCACCCGGAGCTGCTCGAGGCCCGCGGCTCCGCCGATCGCGGCACGCGCGCGCTGCAGTACCTGGCAGAGGTCACCGTCAACCAGCCCAACGGCCCGCGTGTGGAGGGCATCGATCCCCGCGAGAAGCTGCCGCGCCACCCCGGTGACAAGACCGAGGAGCCGGATCGCTCGCCGTTCGATGGGCCCTCCGAGGCGCCGTACCCCGAGGGCTGGCGCAGCTACCTGCTCGAGCACGGCCCGGAGGAGTTCGCGGCGCACCTGCGCTCCAAGACCTCGGTGGCCGTCACCGACACGACGTTCCGCGACGCCCACCAGTCCCTGCTGGCCACCCGCATCCGCACCCGTGACCTGCTGGCCGCCGCTCCCGCCTACGCGCACACCGTCCCGCAGCTGTTCTCCGTCGAGGCCTGGGGCGGGGCGACCTACGACGTCGCGCTGCGCTTCCTGGGTGAGGACCCCTGGGACCGGCTGGCCCGCCTGCGCGCGGCCATGCCGAACATCCCGATCCAGATGCTGCTGCGCGGGCGCAACACCGTGGGCTACACCCCGTACCCGGTGGAGGTCACGGACGCCTTCGTGCAGGAGGCCGCGGCCACCGGTGTGGACATCTTCCGCATCTTCGACGCCCTGAACGACGTCTCCCAGATGGAGCCGGCGATCAAGGCCGTCCGTGAGACCGGCACCGCCGTGGCCGAGGTGGCGCTGTGTTACACCTCCGACCTGCTGGATCCGTCCGAGACCGTCTACACGCTGGACTACTACCTGGATCTGGCCCAGCAGTGCGTCGACGCCGGCGCGCACATTCTGGCGATCAAGGACATGGCCGGTCTGCTGCGCCCGGAGGCCGCGCGCCGTTTGGTTACCGCGCTGCGTGAGAAGTTCGACCTGCCCGTGCACCTGCACACCCACGACACCGCCGGCGGGCAGGTGGCCACGCTGCTGGCCGCCGTCGAGGCCGGGGTGGATGCCGTGGACGTGGCCGCTGCCTCGATGGCCGGGACCACGTCTCAGCCGTCGGCCTCGGCGCTCGTCGCCGCGCTGAAGCACACGGAGCGCGAGACCGAGCTGTCCCTGGATGCGGTCTCCGACCTGGAGCCGTACTGGGAGATCGTGCGCGGGATCTACTCGCCGTTCGAGTCCGGGCTGGCCGGGCCCACCGGGCGCGTCTACCGCCACGAGATCCCGGGCGGTCAGCTGTCCAACCTGCGCCAGCAGGCGATCGCGCTCGGGCTGGGGGAGAAGTTCGAGAAGGTCGAGGACATGTACGCCGCGGCCGACCGGATGCTGGGGCACCTGGTGAAGGTCACGCCGTCGTCCAAGGTCGTGGGCGATCTGGCCCTGCAGCTCGTGGGCATGGACGTGGATCCGGCCGAGTTCGAGGCCAACCCGCAGAGCTTCGACATCCCCGATTCCGTGATCGGTTTCCTCAACGGCGAGCTCGGCACTCCGCCGGCCGGCTGGCCCGAGCCGTTCCGCTCCAAGGCGCTCGAGGGGCGGCACGAGACGCCCTCCGAGAAGGACCTCTCCGACGATGACCTGGCCGGTCTGAACTCGGACGACGCCGCCGTGCGCCGCTCTACGCTGAACCGGCTGCTGTTCCCCGGCCCCACGCAGGAGTTCGAGGCGCGCCAGGCGGAGTACGGCGACATGTCCGTGCTGCACACCCGCGACTTCCTCTACGGCCTGCTGCCGGACAAGGAGCACATCGTCTCCCTGGGCCGCGGCGTGCGCCTGCTGGTCACCCTGCAGGCCATCTCCGAGGCCGACGAGAAGGGCATGCGCACCGTGATGGTCACGCTCAACGGGCAGATGCGCATGCTCGAGGTCCGCGACACCTCGGTGGCCACGGACTTCGTGGAGGCCGAGAAGGCGGACAAGTCCAACCCGGGCCACGTGGCTGCGCCCTTCGCCGGTGCGGTGACGCCGACGGTCTCCGAGGGCGACAAGGTCGAGGCCGGCGACAAGATCGCCACGATCGAGGCCATGAAGATGGAGGCCTCGGTCACCACTCCCGTGGGCGGCACCGTCAAGCGCGTGGTCGTCCAGGGGCCGGCGCAGGTGGCCGGTGGGGATCTGGTGGTGGAGATCGAGACGGAGTGATCTCACTCGGTTCCTGAACGACGACGGCGGCCCCGGCGATCTGCGGATCGGCGGGGCCGTCACTCTTACTTCTCGATTGGATATTTCTGAATGAAAATTGAAGCCAGAGGATCAGGTCCATCGACCAAAATTCTAGTTGACGATATCCGTCTTAAAGATGCGACAATAAAAACCCAAGAAAATATTAATCTACCATTCGGTCTGGTGTATCTCAATAATCAACGGGTGTATGACGCCGAATTTTGGGTGGATGGGGCTCTTCAGTTCATAATACCGCCGTGGAGAGAATTGGTTGATCTCGCATACATGTCTGTAGAATCGGGGGATTGGAGGAGGGTTGACTCTATCCTGAACAACGTGAGTGAGCCGAAGTTGAACCTGCTCAGGAGAGTTGCTCGACTGAGTGAGAAGATCGAGGCCTCCCAGGAACGAAGGATGTTATTGTTGTGGCAATCATGGGGTCGAGTAATTTCGGTCTTTAACGACAACGCTAGAGAGCTTGCCGCCATTGTTGATGGTATTGAGTCCAATGATGGACCGCCGGATGTAACTTTTGAATTTCTTCCGCACCTGGATAGGGCCCTCATCAATTATGTGGTATCGTCCAAATTTGCCTTGGATCACTTGAAGTGGCTGAAAAAACGTCTCCCTAGCCGTCCGGAGTTTGGGGCGATCCCCTCCCGCCTGGGAAAGATTGAAAAGGTGGAGGTTGTCGCGTTTGCCTCCATTTTGAGAAACCATTTGACTCATGGCTCGATGGTGGACCCGTCGCAACGCATGGAATTCACAGAAGGGGCCACGAAGTTCACTCTAAATCTTATTCCCCGCGTTTTGCTTGATGAAGAGGATCCTAAAAATCCCCACCCGCGTGCAGCAAGGCTATATATTGAGAAGCACGCTGAAAGACTCTCTATCAAGGAATTTGCGGGCGATCTAAATAAGAACATACTTGAATTTTATGAGACAATATTTAATAATGTGAAGACTTGGCACGAACCCGAAATTTCCCGATTAACACAATGGCGAGACGAATTGAATGAATTGAAGATGAAGTTGGCATTGATATCTCAGCATGATCCAGTTGTCGATATCGAGCCGCTGTCGTATGATCTGACGTTCCGATAGGCCGTACTATTATCTCTGGGCAATAACATTGTCGAATCAGTAATACACTGAAGCGCTTAGGGTAAAAAATATTATTTTGTTTCCAATTGACTCATATCGACATTGAGGAGATTTAGTTTTATCGATCCATTTACTCAATATAGGGAATTGTTGGACTTCGCGGATAGTTGCGGTCGGCGCGAATCGGGGCGTTGAGCTGCATGAAAACTTGTGCGCTCGGGAGCCATCCAGCGAGTCGTGTGGTGGATTGACGTGCGTGATGGAAATTCGCCGTAGGCTGCTCCTCATCAAGTGGGTCGACGGATCAGGAGCCAGGGTGAAAAAGCAGGTCGAGGTCGTCGGTGCAGTGCTAGTCGACAGGCAGTCGGTGCTGGCTGCGCGGCGCAGCGAGCAGATGAGCCTGCCCGGCATGTGGGAGTTCCCCGGTGGGAAGATCGAGGCGGGGGAGACGCCCGAGGAGGCGCTGGCTCGCGAGCTCGTCGAGGAGCTGCAGTGCACCGCCGAGATTGGTGCGCACGTGGAGACCACGGTCTACGAGTACGAGAAGATCATCGTCTCCCTGGCCACCTACTACTGCACCCTGCGCCAGGGCACGCCCCGGCTGACGGAGCACTCTGAGATCCGCTGGGTGCCCGTGGAGGAGCTGCGCAAGCTGGACTGGGCGCCGGCGGACATCCCCGCTGTCGAGCGCGTGATCCAGGACCTGCAGGCATGAAGCGCGAGGCGCTCCGCGCCGACACTGCCTTCGGCTTCCTGGACAGGCAGACCGCCTCGGAGCAGCTGCACCACCCGGTGCTGATCTCCAATGACGACGAGAACACGATGCTGCGCCGCATCCTCGACGAGCTGCGCCGCTCCCGCAGCTTCCTGTTCTCCGTCGCGTTCGTGACCACCGATGCCCTGGCGATGCTCAAGCAGCCGCTGCTCGACTTCGTGGCCGCCGGCGGCACCGGGCGGATCGTCACCTCCACGTACCTCAACTTCAACGCCCCGGACGCGCTGCGCGAGCTGCTCGCCCTGCCCGGCATCGAGGTCTACGCCCACCTGGATCCCAAGCGCGGTTTCCACTCCAAGGGCTACGTCTTCGACCAGGAGCTGGGCACCACCGCGATCATCGGCAGCTCGAACCTGACGTCGAACGCGCTGCTGCGCAATCGCGAGTGGAACCTGCGCTTCTCCGCGCTGCCCGAGGGCGATATCGCCGAGCAGCTGCGCACGGCCGTGGACCGGCAGATCGACGAGGCCGTCGTGCTCACCCACGAGCTCATCGACGCCTATGCGATCGAGTACGCGCAGCGTCCGCAGCTCGTGGCGGCTCCCGTCGACGGCTTCCTCCCGCCGGCGTCGTCGGGGATCCCGACGACGATTGTGCCCAACTCCATGCAGGAGGAGGCGCTCGAGCGGATCGAGCGGCTGCGCCTGGCGGGGGAGCGGCGGGCCCTGGTCATCTCCGCGACGGGCACCGGCAAGACGATCCTGGGCGCGCTGGAAGTGCGCCAGGCGAAACCACGGAAGATGCTGTTCGTGGTGCACCGCGAGCAGATCGTGGACAAGGCGCTCAGCGAGTTCCGACGCGTGCTCGAAGAGCCTGCCGATCAGTTCGGCAAGTTCGTGGCGCAACGACGGGAACTGGACCGGCGATATGTCTTCGCCACGATCCAGTCGATCTCCCGTCCTGGGGCGCTGGAGGAGATCGAGGCCGCCGGCTTCGACTACGTGATGATCGATGAGGTGCATCGCTCCGGCTCGCGCACCTACCGGGAGATGATCGATCGGCTCACCCCGGATTTCCTCCTGGGGCTCACCGCCACTCCGGAGCGCACGGATGCCGTCGACGTGTTCGAGCTCTTCGATCACAACGTGGCCTATGAGATCCGCCTGCAGGCGGCACTGGAAGCCGACATGCTCGTGCCGTTCCACTACTACGGCGTGCAGGACTTCCAGTACGAGGACGGCACCACCGTCGATGAGACCGCGCAGCTCTCCCGACTCGTGGCTCCCGAGCGCGTGCACCATCTACTGCGGATGATCGAGGCCTACGGGCACAAGGGCGAGGTGCGCGGGCTGATCTTCTGCAGCCGTGTGGAAGAAGCGCGCGAGCTCAACGAGCTGCTGAATCTCTCCGCGGTCAATGGCCAGCGGTTGAGGACGGAAGCACTCACGGGTGCGCAGTCGCAGCAGGAGAGGACGGCCGTCGTCGAACGGCTGGAGAACGGAGAGCTCGACTACATCCTGACGGTCGACATCTTCAACGAGGGCATCGACATCCCGTCGCTGAATCAGGTGGTGATGATGCGGCAGACGCAGTCGCGGATCATCTTCACCCAGCAGCTCGGGCGCGGGCTGCGGCTGGCCGAGGGCAAGGACCATCTGCGGGTCATCGACTTCATCGGCAACTACACGAACAACTACATGATCCCCATGGCGCTGTTCGGAGATTCGTCGCTGAACAAGGATCAGCTGCGTCGGCAGGTCCTGGGCGCGCAGACGGCAGGGGCGATCTCCGGGCTGTCGTCCGTGAACTTCGACGAGATCTCCCGCGACGCCATCCTGCGCTCCATCTCCGAGACGAACCTCGATTCGCTGGCCAACCTCAAGACCGCGTATCGCGAGATGCACCAGCGGCTGGGGCAGCAGCCGTGGCTCATGGACTTCGCCCGGTTCGAGACGGTGGATCCGGTGGTGCTGGCGACGGCACGGGCGACGTCGTACTGGGACTTCCTGGTGAAGGCCAAGGCCGCTGATGCGGCTCCCACCGCGCAGCAGCGCGGATTCCTGGCGTTCCTGAACCATGAGCTGCTGCCCGGCAAGCGCCCGCACGAACTCCTGCTGGTGCAGGCGCTGCTCGATGGCCAGTCCCTGACGCGCCCCGAGTTCCGCGAGCTGCTGCGCTCACAGGACCTGGCTGACGACGTTCGTACGGTGCTGTCGAGCGAACGGGTGCTGTCCTACCGGTTCTTCACGCAACAGGAGACGACGAAGTACGGCGGCGCGGGCGTCGTCGAGAGGACGGGGGAGCGGTACCGGCTCTCGGAGGCGTTCCTGGCCGAATGGGAGGCCGACGAGACGTTCCGGGCCCACGTGCGCGATGCGATCGAGACTGGGCTGTACCTGGCGCGGCATCGTCACGGTTGGCGCAGCGAGCTGCAGCAGGGGCAGCGGTACTCGCGCAAGGACGTGTGCCGGTTGCTGGGGTGGGAGTCGAACCAGCAGGGCGTGATCTTCGGGTACAAGATCGACGCCGCCACGCAGACTTGCCCGATCTTCATCACCTACCACAAGGACGACGACGTCTCCGCGTCCACCAAGTACGAGGACGAGCTGCTGGATCCGCAGACCGTGCGCTGGTACACGCGCAGCCGAAAGACGCTGCAGTCTGTCGACGAGCGTCGGATCGCCGCCGAAGAGGTCCCGCTGCACGTGTTCGCCAAGAAGGACGACGCGGAGGGCACCGACTTCTTCTACCTGGGCCAGGCCGCGCCACGGGAGGCAGAGCAGACGCAGATGCCCGGCGGGTCCGGGAAGATGCTGGACGTGGTGACGATGAAGCTGGACCTCGAGGCGCCGCTGGACGACAGCCTGTACGAGTACTTCCTGCGCCCGACGTCGCCGGACGCGTCGATGTGAACTTGGCGCGGCAGTGGGGTAGAGTACTGCGAGTGCTCGGAGCGATCCGGGTGCAGTGGACGGCAACGTCCACGGGATGTGGCGCAGCTTGGTAGCGCACCTGACTGGGGGTCAGGGGGTCGCAGGTTCAAATCCTGTCATCCCGACTTTTGTCCTGAGTCGCGACATCGTTGACAGACGATGTCGCGGCTCAGGCTTTTTTCATATGGGTCGTTTTCTCCGTCATGGCCGTAGGGTGTTTCGGTCGGGACATAGGTTCAGCGCAACGGGGCTTGGTGGACGTGGACTGCGAAGCACAGTAGACCTAAGACTCAACGTCACCTAGCGAGGTGGGACATTCTCGAGGCCCCGTTCAAGTAGTATGAATACACTGCGAGGTGCGTCCTGAGCGCAGAGGAGCGTGACGCAATGAGGTGTGGGATGGAGATGCAGACCTGTCGCAGGTCGCCGGCGGGGAATTGGAAACCGAGGCACTTGCCTGCGCCCGTATGCGGTGATTCCCGTTGATTCAATCCCTCACTGACTACCAGGCGAAGTACTTTGCGCATGAGCTACAGCGCAGCTACGCCAACGACCACGTCGGCAAGCTCGCCGGCCTGCTGTTCGACGCGCAGGTCGAGCCTAAGCCCCACCAGATCGATGCGGCTCTGTTCGCGCTACAGACCCCGTTCCTGCCAGGCGTGATCCTGGCCGACGAGGTCGGCCTCGGCAAGACCATCGAGGCGGGCATCGTCATCTCGCAGTACTGGGCCGAGCGCAAGCGGCGCGTCCTGATCATTGCGCCCTCGAGTTTGCGCCAGCAGTGGAAGCAGGAGCTGTATGAGAAGTTCCTGATCCCGTCCACGATCCTCGACGCCAGGTCGAAAGACGCGCTGCTCGCGAAGACGGACACGCGTGCCGCTGAGGTGCTGATCTGTTCCTACGAGTTCGTCCTCCGACACGAGACCTCACTACTAAAGGCGTGGGACCTCGTGGTGGCAGACGAAGCCCACCGCCTGCGCAGCTACTGGAACGGCAAGGCCAAGATGGCCGAGGCTGTCTCGCACGTCGCCCGCAGCGCGCACAAAACGGTGCTGCTCACGGCGACACCGCTGCAGAACAAGCTCGAGGAGCTGTACGGGCTCGTGTCGATCTTCGACCCCGACTACTTCTACTCGCTCGACGCGTTCCGTGAGCGCTACATCAAGAGCCGCGACAGGACCGGCGACGACGACCTGGTCGAGCGTGTAGCGGCGATCTCTAAGCGCACGCTCCGCAAGGACGCCAACAAGTACATCCGGTTCACCAAGCGCATGCCGCTGACGGTGGAGTTCACGCCGTCGCCCGACGAGGTGCGCCTGTACGACCTTGTCAACGACTACCTGCAGCGCGATGAGCTGTTCGCGTTCGCGGGATCGCAGCGCCATCTCTCGGCGCTCATCATTCGCAAGCGCCTCGGTTCGTCGACACATGCCGTGGCGAGCACCCTGGAAAACATCGCCAACCGCCTGGCAGACGAGGTGGCCGCTGGCAAGCTCCGTGACAACCGAGGTGGGCTGTTCCTGGCCGACTTTGAGTCTGGTGACGAACTCGAGGAGGAGATCGTCGAAAGAGCCGAGGCCACGACGGCTCAGACGTCGAGCGCGCAGCTCGATGCCGAGACCCTCAAGCGCATGCGCGCCGAGGTGGATGAGCTCCGCGAGTATGTGGCGCTTGCTCGTTCGATCACGGTCAACCAGAAGGCCGTGAAGCTCAACGAGGCCCTCGATATGGGCTTTGAGCGCCTGCGTGAGCTGGGTGCCGCCGAGAAGGCGATCATCTTCACTGACTCGACGAAGACGCAGGAGTACATCGCCCGCACGCTGGCCGACGCTGGTCGCGGCGAGGGCATCGTGCTGTTCAACGGATCGAACACCTCACCTGAGCAGACGGCGATCTACCAGGCGTGGCTGACTGCCAACAAGGACGGCGATCTGATCACGGGCATCCCGGCGGTCGATCGTCGAAAAGCGCTCGTGGACTACTTCCGCGAGCAAGGCACGATCATGATCGCCACCGAGGCGGCGGCTGAGGGCATCAACCTGCAGTTCTGCTCGATGCTGGTCAACTACGACCTGCCGTGGAACCCGCAGCGCGTCGAGCAGCGCATCGGTCGTGTGCACCGCTTCGGCCAGAAGCACAACGTCGTTGTCGTGAACTTCAGCAACAAGGGCAACGTCGCCGAGCAGCGCATCCTCGAGCTGCTGACCAACAAGTTCCAACTGTTCTCGAGCGTGTTCGGCGCCAGCGACGAGGTGCTTGGCGCGGTGGAGGACGGCCTCGACTTCGAGAAGCGGATCAGCGACATCCTCACCCGCTGCAAGACGGCCGGCGAGATCGATGCGGCATTCAAGCAGCTTGAGGATCAGTTCGCAGGCGAGATCTCGAGGGAGATGGCCAGCGCCAAGGCCAAGGTCTTCGACCACCTCGACCCGCACGTGCAGGATCGCCTGAAGGCGTACGACGAGCAGTCGGGCGACGTTCTCAATAAGTTCGAGCGTCTCCTGCTTGCGATCACCCAGCACGAACTCCGCGATGTCGCGACGTTCGAGGGCGACGGCCGCACGTTCGTGCTGAACCAGGCTCCTACCAAGGATGCGCCGACGGGCCGCTACTTCTTCAAGTCGAAACCGCTCCCGAACGCGCACCAGTATCGCTACGCTAGCCCGCTCGCGCAGCACGTCGCAGACACCGCGAAGGCGCACGAGACGCCGCAGCGCGAGCTAACCTTCTCGCTCGGCCAGTCGAAGCGGGCCAGCAACGCTGTCAAGGCGCTCGAGGGCAAGAGTGGCGAGCTGACGGTCAACTTGCTGACCTTCACGATGCGAGCACGCGACGAGGACATCTCCGAGTCGTACATGCTCGCCGGTGGCATGACCGACGACGGCCAGTACCTGGATGAGGAGTACGTCGCCGACATCCTCGACCTCGCCTGCCAAGGCGTGGGTGAACAACCTGTCTCGGTCGATGTCGCCAAGGTCGAGCCGCAGCTCAAGGCGCGGCTCGGTGAGTTGGAGAAAGAAGTTCAGGGCCGGAATTCTCGGTATTACGACCAGCAGGAGGAGCTGCTCTACCGCAATCAGCAGGATCGCAAGGCGGAGCACGAAGCCAAGATTCGCGAGTACCGCACCAAGGAGAAGGAAGCGCGGAAGGCAGCGAAGCAGGCGGATGACCCGATGGAGCAGCTCAAGCTCAAGCGCGAGGCCCGCAAGTGGGAGCGCCGGGCCGACGAAGCCGACGACGACTTCCGCGACGCACGCCGCAAGCTGCAGTCCGAGATTGACGAGAAGCTCGACATGATCGAGCAATCCCTGCAAAGCACCCAGGACACCGAGCACCTGTTCGCGATCCGTTGGCGCATCGTCGCGTAAAGGTCAGCGTTCACAAAAGACATCGAAATTGTTAAACTGAGGAACGAGAAATACCCGATGAGCGAAGAAATCCACGAAACACCATCCACCACCCCGAACTTCCAGACCGAGCTGGCAGCGCAGCTTGCTGAGCTGATCCCCGAGGTCATTGCCGACGGCAAGGTGGACGTGGAGAAGCTCAAGGAGCTGCTGGACGGCGACGCGGCCGACACCAGCGAGCGGTTTGGGCTGTTCTGGCCGGGCAAGAAGCGCGCCCTTCGAGCCGCGCAGGAGCCGACGACAGCGACGCTGCGCCCCGACTTTGATAACTCGAAAGACTGGGACACCACCAAGAACGTGTTCATCGAGGGCGACAACCTCGAGGTGCTGAAGATCCTGCAGAAGCACTACCACGCCAAAATCAAGATGATCTACATCGATCCTCCGTACAACACCGGCAAGGACTTCGTCTATCCGGACAACTACAAGGAGGGGCTCGACACCTACCTCGAGTGGACGCGCCAGGTCAACGAGGAGGGCAAGAAGCTCTCGACCAATGCCGACACCGAGGGGCGCTACCACTCGAACTGGCTCAACATGATCTATCCGCGGTTGAAGCTGGCGCGGAACCTGCTCACGCAGGATGGCGTGATCTTTCTGTCAATTGATGACCACGAGTACGACAATCTCAAGAAGCTCTGCAATGAAGTCTTTGGCGAGTCCAACTATCTGAATACGTTCGTCTGGGTCAGCAACCTTAAGGGTCGCCAGATCGCTGCCAGCGGCGCGGCTGGCACCAAGGAGTACGTCCTTTGCTATGCGCGCCAAGGGGACGATGCGGGTGGATTTATCGGCTCAGGAGCAAAGCTCAAGAAGCTGATGCCCTCTATTTACAAGGGGTTCAGCTACAAGGCTGAGCACGACGAGCGTGGTGCGTATGTCCTCAAGAATGAGCTCTACAACACCAACTCTGCATTTAACGAGGTGACTCGCCCCAACCTCGTCTTCGACATCTACTACAACACGGAGACGGGCGATGTGAAGACTGCCGATGTATCCACCGCGCATGTGTACGACGGCTATATCAAGATCGCCCCGAAGCAGAACAACAACGGGACAAACAAGTATCACGCGTTCCGGTGGAGCCGACGCAAAGTCGAATCGGAATCGCATGACCTGGCCTTTATGGAGGGAGCCTCCGGCTGGAAGGTCTACACGAAGGTGCGCGATGTCGATGGAGCGACCGTCAAAGACCTCGTCATGGACATCACTACCAACGAGGGGTCGGCTGACATCAAGGCAATTGGACTCGACCCGAAGTGGTTCGACTACCCGAAGCCGGTGAACCTCGTGAAGCTGCTCGTTGACGTGGCCGCGGACAAGGAGTCGATCGTTCTCGACTTCTTTGCTGGTTCTGGTACGACTGCGCACGCGGTCATGTCACTCAACGCGGAAGACGGTGGTAATCGGAAGTTCGTTCAGGTTCAGCTTCCAGAGCCGCTTCTCGAAGGGCACCCGGCTCGAAAAGTGGGTCACGATTCAATTGCGGACATCTCGGTGTCTCGGATTCGGGCCGCTGGGTCCCGTCTTCAGAGAGAGTCAAGCAGCCGCTTGTCCGGTGGTCACGACCTGGACTTTGGAGTGCGTACCTACCGACTCGCGGACACGAACTTTACGAAGTGGAAGCAGTCGAGCGAGGTCGATCTGAATCAGCTTGAGCAACATCTTCTCGACTTGCGCGACAGCAGCAGTGCGGACGACGCCTCGGCCGATGACCTCCTCACGGAGATCCTCCTCAAGCAGGGCTACTCCCTGACCGAGCAGATCGCCCCAGTCGAAGTAGCCGGCCTGGACCTGCGCTCGGTGGGCGATGGCATCGTGCTCGCCTACCTGAACGAGCACGTCAAGCCGACGCTCGAGCAGTTGCGTGCGGTCGTGGATGAAGACCCCGCTCGCTTGATCGTCCTTGAGGATGCGTTCCAGGGCGACGACCAGCTCAAGACCAACCTGGCTCAGCTCTGCAAGAGCAAGGGCATCGAGCTCTGGACGGCCTAATCATGGGAGACAACACAGCGAGGAGCGGATTCAAGTTCGACGCCAGTCAGCCGTACCAGCTCGACGCGATCAACTCGGTCGTCGAGTTGTTCGACGGGCAGCCGAGGGATGCCGAGAAGCTCGAGACGACGCTGCGCGGCCAGGTAGCCGCTTTCGACGAGACGGAGAACGCGGCGCTGGACCTCGACCTTTTGCAGGAGGTTGGCGCGGTCGGGAACCGCCTGGTGCTCGACCGTGACACGGTGCTTGCCAACTTGCAGCGCGTGCAGGACAAGAACGGTCTCGAGGTCGCCTCGAAGCTGTTTGATGACTCCGGCCTGGACTTCGATATCGAGATGGAGACGGGTACGGGTAAGACGTACGTGTACCTCCGCACCATCTTTGAGCTCGCCGAGCGGTACAACTTCACGAAGTTCGTCATCCTGGTGCCGAGCGTGGCGATCCGTGAGGGCGTGAACACGAGCATTCGCCTCATGCGTTCGCACTTCGAGGACCTGTACAAGAAGCGCAACATCACGTTCGACTCGTCGGTCTATAGCGGTAAGACGGCTGAGGAGGTGCAGTCGTTCGCGACGTCGACGAACGTGCAGATCATGGTGATGACGATCGACTCGATCCGTGGCAACGCGAACACGCGTATCATCCACCAGACGCGCGACAAGCTGAACGGTCTCAAGCCGATCGACTACCTGAAGGCGACGCATCCGGTCGTCATCATGGACGAGCCGCAGAACATGGAGTCCCTGCTCTCGCAGTCGGCCGTGAGCGAACTCGACCCCGTGTTTACGCTGCGCTACAGCGCGACGCACAAGAAGCTCCGGAACGTCGTCTACCGGCTCGATCCGGTCGACGCGCATGACCTCGGTCTGGTGAAGCAGATCGTGGTGGCCGACGTGCAGCAGCAAGGAGCGGACGCGACGCCGTACATCAAGCTGGTCGAGGTCAAGAACGACAAGGGCTGGGTCGCTCGCCTGGAGCTGTCCTGCCGCAAGGCCGACGGTTCGCTCGAGCGGCGCGTGGTGAACGTCAAACAGAACCAGGAGCTGTCCGATCCTCGCCTGACGAACAACGCGAGCTATGACGGTTGGCGCGTCAACGAGATGAGCATCGAGCCGGCCTACGTTGACCTGACGCTCCATGGCTACCTGTACCAGGGCGAAAGCATCGGCGGATCGTCGGGCGCGATCTACAAGGAGATGATCCGCGAGACGATCAAGGAGCACCTGCGCAAGGAGACGCAACTGCGTGCCGAGGGCATCAAGGTGCTCAGCCTGTTCTTCATCGACAAGGTCGAGAGCTTCCTCGGCGACGGCTCGAACAACCTCGATGCGAACGGCCAGTTCGTGCAGTGGTTCGACGAGCTGTTCCGTGAAGAGCGTGCCAAGTCGCCGCAGTGGCAGGAGTTGCTCCCTCAGGACCCGGCCGAGCTGCGTCGCGGCTACTTCTCTGTCCTCAAGGGCAAGAAAGGTGCCGCAGACAAGTTCCAGGACACGTCCGGCACGACCAAGGCAGATGACGACGCGTACGAGCTGATCATGCAGCAGAAGGAACGCCTGCTCGACGAGAACGAGCCGACACGGTTCGTCTTCAGCCACTCTGCGCTGCGTGAGGGCTGGGACAACCCGAACGTCTTCCAGATCTGCACGTTGCGGGAGATGGGTGCCGAGACCGAGCGACGCCAGACGCTCGGACGTGGTCTGCGCCTGCCTGTCGCAAAGAGCGCGGGTGGCTATGAGCGTGTCGCCGATCGTGGCATCGCGACGCTGACCGTGGTGGCGAACGAGCCGTATAAGCAGTTCGCGGATGCGCTCCAGAAGGAATACAAGGAAGCGGGCGTCGAGATCGGGCGTGTGCGCAAGGCGGAGTTCTCGAAGATCCCGCTGCAGAACCCTGACGGTTCGCTTACCGATGAGAACCTCGGCTACGAGGGTTCCGTGTCGATCTGGGAGCACCTGCTCGAGCAGAAGTTCATCGACAAGGACGGCGTTGTGCAGCCGAAGTTCCAGCCAAACACGCTCGACTTCAGCCTCAACATGCCCGTCGACTTCATGTGGGCTGAGCCGGTCGTTATCGAACTGGTCGGTCGCGCCAACATCGGCAAGTACGTGAAGCCGAAGAGCAAGCGCCATTCCCGAACCCTGAACAAGGAGCTGTTCGCGAACCCGGAGTTCGAGAAGTTCTGGGAGACGATCAGTCGCCGCACTACGTACCGCGTCGAGGTGGAACGCGACAAGATCATCGAGAACTCGGTCAGGGCGATCAAGGAGGCACCGGACATCGACCCGCTGCGCATCCAGGTCACCCGCGCAGGCGTGAAGGTGCTTCGCGGTGGCGCGAAGGGCCAGGAACTCGGGTCACGTCAGCAGGAACTCCGAGGCAGCTACGACCTGCCCGACATCATCGGAGAACTGCAGGAGGCCACTTCCCTCACCCGCAAGACCATTGTCGACGTCCTCGTCGGCAGTGGCCGGCTGGGTGAGTTCATCGCGAACCCGAACGACTTCATCGCGATGGCGAAGCGCCTCATGCAGACTGAACTCGCGAAGCTTGTCGTCGACGGCGTGCAGTACGAGAAGATCGCAGGTTCTGTCTACGAGCTGCGTGAACTGCGCAAGGACGGCGAAGAGGAGAAGGAGCGCTTCCTCGACCAGATGTACAAGCTGGAGAACGCGGACAAGTCGACCTTCGACTACGTCGTTTACGACTCTGACCCCGAGCGCCAGTTCGCGGAACTGCTCGACGGCCGCGAGGACATCAAGTTCTTCATGAAGCTGCCAGATAGGTTCAAGATCGACACCCCGGTCGGGCCGTACAACCCGGACTGGGCGATCGTGAAGCACGAGGACGGCGAAGAGCGGGTGTACATGATCCGCGAGACGAAGAGCACGGAAGACGAGACCAAGCGCCGCCCGACAGAGAACGCCAAGATCAAGTCTGCGAAGCGACACTTCGAGGCGATCGGTGTGCCGGAATATGCAGTTTCAGTGCCCCAAGCGTGGAAGCTCTGACGGTTCTTTACGGATTAAGAGCCCTGGGTTTCGTTCCGAGGTTAGGGCACCGAGCGCGCGGTCACCGCGGGCTCAGTGCAAGCAGTCTCGACCTCGACCGGTGTCCGGTCCTCCGAGTCCTTTGTGGAGCCGGCCGGTGTTCCGCCAGTGGACCCAGTCCAGCGTCGCGATCTTCTCGGTCCTGGTGCCGGTTCTGGTCACCGCCCTGACGATCGCTTACGACCTGCTGGTCGGCGGGCTGCTTGTCGCGATCCTGGGCGGGCTCACCTGGCGGCGCGGCAATGCGGTGGGGGCGGCGAGCTCGATGGTCGCCGGTGCCATCGCCGTGGTCATCGGGATGATCGCCTTCGGCGTGATGGCCAATGCGCCGATCTACATCGGGCTGGCGGTCTCGGCGGTCGTGTTCGTCGCCGTCTCGCTGGCCACCCGGCCCACGGATCCTGACGTGCTGCGGTTCTGGGACGAGCGGCTGGCGGCTCGGGAGAGCGCTCCTCCGGAGGAGCGGGCCTCCGCGGCCTGATCGACCCGACGACGGCGGGGCGTGCACTTCAGCGGTGCCCCCCGTTACCTTTTCGGCGGCGCCTGGATCGATCAGGATGAGCAGGTGCCGGCCAGCCGGTCCTCGGCAT
>NZ_JAVKPT010000109.1:0-514 GCF_040981045.1 Kocuria sp. CPCC 205260 | reverse complement strand
CCGTTCTGCGGCCCGGGACGGTCGGGAAGGCGGGTGCCCGGCTGCACCGGGCAACCGCCCCCACGTCGGGGCGACAGGACTCGAACCTGCGATCTCCTGCTCCCAAAGCAGGCGCGCTAGCCACTACGCTACGCCCCGGTACCTGCAGCCTCGGCTGCAACGACTGCGGTCCGGTGCACGAGCACGGACCACCGGCGAGTCTACCGGCTGGGCGGACGGGGCCGCACCTCGGCCCGCCGGACCCCGCTCCGCACGGCCCGCCGGCGTCCTGCCGACCGCGCTCCGCGGGTGCGCCCGCGCCCCGGGATTTGACACCGCGCGCGCCGGGCCGGTTAATGGGAAGGCCTCGACAGAGCGCTCCGCGGGGATGTAGCTCAATGGTAGAGCCTCAGTCTTCCAAACTGATTACGCGGGTTCGATTCCCGTCATCCCCTCCCGTCGCACGAACGCCCCGGCCCTCCTGGACCGGGGCGTTCGTCGTTCCCGGCCCCGTCACCCGCCCGGACCGGCACCT
>NZ_JAVKPT010000108.1:0-515 GCF_040981045.1 Kocuria sp. CPCC 205260 | reverse complement strand
CCGGGCGACGCGCCCCGGCCCACCGACCCCCGAAGCTCGAGAGAAGGCTGATCGACGTGGTTCGCCCTGATGGACAACTCAGCCACGACCTGCTCCCCGGAGAGAAGGGCCCCCAGGACGCGTGCGGCGTGTTCGGCGTGTGGGCCCCCGGCGAGGAGGTCGCGAAACTGGCCTACTACGGCCTCTACGCCCTGCAGCACCGCGGCCAGGAGTCGGCCGGCATCGCCGCGAGCGACGGCAACCGCATCGCGGTGTACAAGGACATGGGCCTCGTCTCGCAGGTCTTCGACGAGGCGACCCTCACGACCCTGACCGGGCACCTGGCCGTGGGCCACTGCCGGTACTCCACCACGGGCGGGTCCCACTGGGCCAACGCCCAGCCCACGCTGGGCGCCACCCCGCACGGGACCGTGGCGCTCGCGCACAACGGCAACCTCACCAACTCGGCGGAGCTCTACGAGAAGCTGATCGACAAGTCCGGGTTCCCCTCCCAGGGGGAGATGGCACAGGGCAAC
>NZ_JAVKPT010000107.1:0-518 GCF_040981045.1 Kocuria sp. CPCC 205260 | reverse complement strand
GATCCGGTCCCGGTCCCCGTGGCCGCGGGCGGCCTCCTCGGCGGCGGAGAGTCGCGCGGCGGGCAGGGGCTGCCGGGTGTCCTCGTGGGGCGTGGTCATGGGGGTCCTGTCTCGTGGGCCGGTGCGGGAACGGGCGGGGGTGCGGGCGGGGGAGCCCGCGGCTCAGGCGGGAGCGGCCCGGGCGTACATGACGTCGAGGTGCCAGGGCCGGAAGCCCAGCCGCTCGTAGAGGCCCATGGCAGCGGTGTTGTCCCCGTCCACGTAGAGCATGACCTCGTCCAGGCCCCGGCGGGCCAGGTGGTTGACGCCGGCGGCCGTCAGCGCCCGGCCCAGGCCGGTGCCCTGGTGCTCCGGGGCCACGCCCACCGCGTACACCTCGCCCAGGGGGCCCTGCTCGCCGTCGCCGGGGTGGACCTTGGTCCAGTGGAAGCCGGCCACGGTGCCGGGCTCCTCCTCCCGGACCGCGAGCAGGAAGCCGGCGGGGTCGAACCACGGCTCCGCCTCCCGCCGGCGCAGGT
>NZ_JAVKPT010000106.1:0-519 GCF_040981045.1 Kocuria sp. CPCC 205260 | reverse complement strand
GCGAGTGTGGACCGGAACCACTGCGGATACACCCGTGGTGGGCACCGATCACCTGGCCGTGCGGTGGGTTCCGTCGAGCGACCCCTACGCCGTACTGGCCTTGCCGTGGATCCCGGCGGACCTTCCGATCGTGCGGGCACTGCTGGGACAGCTCGCCCCATGACCCCGCCGGGTCAGCGGACGCCATGGGTCCTCCACTAGACTGACCCTGCCCGCACCGGCCACGCTGCGGGCATTTGCACGAAAAGCGGCTCACCCACAGGGGGAGCGAGCTCGTGAGAACACCGTCCGCCAGTAGGAACGCGAGAAACCATGTCCGAGACCACACCGTCCGCCGCGGTGGACCCCACCGACGAGGCCGGGGTGACGGCCGCCCTCGAGCACGCACTGCGTGAGATCGAGGCCGCCGCCGACCTCTCCGAGCTGAAGACCGTTCGCCTGGCCCACACGGGGGAGAAATCCCCGCTGGCGCTGGCCAACCGTGCGATCGGTGGGCTGGACAAGGCCGCCAAGGCCACC
>NZ_JAVKPT010000105.1:0-519 GCF_040981045.1 Kocuria sp. CPCC 205260 | reverse complement strand
GAAGTGGTGGCGCTATCCCTGACGGCAGAGACCGAGAGCATTGATAGTGAGAAGTGGTTGTTCGACTATAAATGGCAAGAATACAAGGACAGCATTCCCAATCTCATATCAAGGAGACAGTTCAATGACCGCAGGAAGAAAACGTCAGGCCTGTGTGAGGAACTGCGCAAGCGGATTGCCATGGAAATGGATGGCGGAGAGGAACAATTCTTTGTTGACTCCAAGCCGATAGAGGTCTGTAGGGTTGCAAGAGGAAAACGTTGCAAGATGGGGCGTGCCGGCAATTTCTCGCAAGCTCCCGACTTCGGCTTCTGTGCTTCGCAGAACACGTATTATTTTGGTTATAAGTTACACGCTCTCTGTGGGTTAAGTGGAGTTATCCATTCCTATGATCTGTCAAAGGCAAGTGTGGCTGACCTCCATTATATGAAGGATGTAAAACATACTTATCACGACTGTAGCATCTATGGTGACAAAGGGTATATTGGAGCTGACGTACAGCTTGACTTGTTCGAAACC
>NZ_JAVKPT010000104.1:0-519 GCF_040981045.1 Kocuria sp. CPCC 205260 | reverse complement strand
ATGCAGGAACACGTCTCGGTGCGAGCACTCGAGGACTGCGGCGAGTACTCACGACAGCTCGGTGCGTTCGCGCGCGGTTCCCTGACCCCGTCACGCACCAAGGTCGTGCAGGAACACCTGGACCGGTGTCCCCGCTGCACCGCCGAGTACCTGCAGCTCCAGGACCTCGGGATCGGGATGCGCGGTTGGCTCCTGCCCGTCCTAGCCGGACTTCCGTTGTGGGCCGGCGCGGGCGGTCGGCTCGTGGACGCGCTCGCCGGCACGTCCCTGGCGGGCTTCGGGGCTGCCGCGTCCCAGGCTCCGGGAGTCGCGGGGACCCCGGCTTTCGATGGCGCGGCGGGGAGCGCCATCGCAACCTCCGGGGGTCCGGGTGCCGGCGGCTCCGGGGCCGGCGCGGGCGCCTCGTCCGGGGCTGCAGCCGCAGGGCAGTCCACGGGGATTGCTGCGTTCGCATCGTCCGGTATGGGCCTGGCGATCGCCGCGGTCGGCGTCCTGGTGGCGGCCGCCGCGGCCGTGGGG
>NZ_JAVKPT010000103.1:0-520 GCF_040981045.1 Kocuria sp. CPCC 205260 | reverse complement strand
GTGAGCGACACCGACCACCGACGACGCGACCACCGAGGAGGACGGCCCGTGGGCGACGCCTACCAGGACCTGCTGCGCGTGGCCCGCAGCGGCCGGCAGCTGCGGATGGAGGACCGCGAGCCGTGGCGGATCGGGCAGATCGACGAGAACTACCGCCGCTCGGCCGTGCTCATCCTCTTCGGCGCGCTCGACGACCTGCCCTCGCGCGCAGCCGAGCACGCGGAGGGCGTGGGGCGGGACCTCGACGTCCTCCTGGTCCAGCGGGCCGCGACGCTGCGCTCCCACCCCGGCCAGGTCGCCTTCCCGGGCGGGCGCCTGGACCCCGAGGACGGGGACCTGCACGAGGTGCTGTCCGTGCCCGGCGGCGAGGTCAGCGCCGCCCACGTGCGCGCGGCCGTCCGCGAGGCCGAGGAGGAGACCGGGCTGGACCCGCACGGGGTGGAGGTGCTCGGCGCCCTGGCCCCGGTGCCCCTGCCGGTCTCCAACCACCTCGTCACCCCGGTGCTGGGCTGGTGGCGGG
>NZ_JAVKPT010000102.1:0-523 GCF_040981045.1 Kocuria sp. CPCC 205260 | reverse complement strand
ACATTATTGTAACCTACCTTCAGACTCGAAATTCCTGTCTTTTCTATCTCCCTTTCCTGTATCTTGAGCAGATAATCCTTGCCGTGGCGGCTGATGGCACGAAGGTCGTCAAGTTCAGCATTGAATCCGTCGGCTATCACGTCACCCTTATTGACCAGCTGTGGCGGATCGGGCTGTATTTCCCTGGCGATGCGGTCTTTCAGGGTCTCGCATACGTTCAGCTGCTCGCCTACCCGCTTCAGAGCCTCATTCGTAGCATGCTGGCATGCCACCTTGATAGGCTTGATGGCTTCGAGTGCATTCTTCAGCTGAACCACTTCGCGAGGCGAAACTCTACCCACGGCTACTTTGGAAATGATACGCTCCAGGTCGCTGATGCGATGCAGCTGGTCATCGAGAAGCTGACGGAATTCCGGTTCCTTGAAGAAATATTCCACGATGTCGAGACGCTCGTTGATAGGTTTCACATCTTTCAATGGGAAGACCAGCCAGCGTCTGAGCATACGTCCGCCCATCGCTGTTA
>NZ_JAVKPT010000101.1:0-523 GCF_040981045.1 Kocuria sp. CPCC 205260 | reverse complement strand
AGGGCCCTCATGGGCCCGGGGAGGGGGTGGGCCGGTCAGGCCCGGATGACCTGCACCCGGGTGCCCACGGCGGGGGCCGCGTCGGGCATCACGCGCGGGATGGTGTCCCACACCGTCTCGGTCTTCACCCTGGGCACTTCCACGGCGGTGACCCGCTCGGCGGTGTCCTGGTCCATCAGGTGCCCGGCGGTCTCAGCGGCGCGCAGGGTCTCCACGGCCTGGGAGACGGTCACGGCCCATTCCCGCTCTTGGGGCTCCATGTCGTAGGGCATCGGGGACCAGCAGGCCCCGAATGCTTCCATCAGTCCGTCCACCCCGGTCACGGTGGTCAGGTCGCCGTTCTCGCTGGGCCCGATGAGGAACCCGAACGTGTAGCCCTCGGGGGTGAGGTTCACCAGGAACGTGCCGTTGTTGTTGTCGCACTCGGTGGCGGCGGCGGTGGAAACGTCGTCGTAGAGGCTGATCCCGGAGGCCTCGGCGGTCGCACGGTTCACCTCGTAGACGGCGGCCACGCCCTCGGCCA
>NZ_JAVKPT010000100.1:0-525 GCF_040981045.1 Kocuria sp. CPCC 205260 | reverse complement strand
CCTTTATAATATAGTAATATGAAGGGAAAATTTCAAAAAAAAACGCCAATATTTTGAAAAAAAGTATTGGCGCTTGATTATTGAATGATGTGTATTTCCTATATAGCTATGAACTGTTATAAGCCATATCCTTTGCCATTTTATTTTGCAACAGGTCTCTGAACTTATAATCTTCCGTCGTGATAAACATGTTCAACCACTCCGTTGAGACACCAAACAGTAATATTGTTACCCAAGCTGCGTAACAATCCACAGAGCTGGTATTTGTTCCATACTGAATGATACACTCTTTCAAACAATTTTACTTTGATACCTTTTATTGTACCAATATAATCATTCAAGATTCCTTCTGGCATTCCAACATAAGGCTCTATTTTTATCATCGCATCTACAGGTTTGTCTCCATATTTCTTTCTGAGCTGAGTTACCTCCTTATACATATACTCATTGTCAGCCTTGTTTATCTCTTCTTGTCTCTTATACTCAGAAGCCTGAGCACCAAGACTGACTAGATCTTCATAACCC
>NZ_JAVKPT010000010.1:0-74916 GCF_040981045.1 Kocuria sp. CPCC 205260 | reverse complement strand
CTTGAACTGGTATCAGCAGACAATTTGGCACACTATCGAGTTCTCAAACAACAGACGATCAACCAGCCCGTCTCACCAGGCCCGCGAAGATCAGTTCCTTGCTGGACCGTGCCGCTGCGTCATCCGCAGCCTCTGCACCCGTCCGAAGCACTCCGCTACATTACCCGTCGCCCTCCCTCAGGTCAACTCGCCGTCTCCGGCGGATGAACTCTCAGAAATCCTGCGACGCGCTGCATGCAGTCCGTGACAGGAGGCCTTCCGGCTGCTCCGTGCCGTCCGGACTGCCGGAGCGACGAAGAAGAACACTACACACGTCCCCCGCTGCGCGCAAACGAGAAGGGGCCCGCCCCCGCGTTGCGTGCGCGAGGACGGGCCCCTCCTCTGCTCAGGCGGCCCCTGCAAGTGGTCCGCCTCCGGTCGGATCCCGGTGACTGCGCACCGGACCGGCCGGCCCGGACCTGAGCCGCTTCACCCGACGACCCGGCGACTCAGACCGACGGACGCAGCCACACCGCACCCAGCGGCGGCAGGTCCAGCACCGCGTGGGCCGGCTGCGCGTACTGGGGCTCATCCACGGCCGTGACCGATCCGTTCACCACGCCCGAGCCGCCGAAGCGGAGGTCGTCCGTGTTCAGGACCTCCTCCCACTGCCCGCCGCGAGGCAGCGGCAGATGGAAGCCGTTGTGGGGCATGCCCGCGAAGTTGACCGCGCAGACCAGCGGCTCGCCGGCGGTGTCCCATCGCACGAACGACATGGTGCAGCCCTGGCTGTCGTTGGCATCCAGCCAGGTGAAGCCCTCCGGCGCGTTGTCCTGCGCCCACAGCGCCGGAGTCTGCTTGTAGATCTCGTTCAGCTCCACGACCAGGCGCTGGATGCCCTGGTGCGGCTCCGTCTCCGCGAGCCACCAGTCCAGCGACTTGTCGTTGTCCCACTCGGCGTCCTGCGCGAACTCGGTGCCCATGAAGATCAGCTGCTTGCCGGGATGCGCCCACATGTACGCGAGGTAGGCCCGGACGTTGGCGAGCTGCTGCCAGCGGTCTCCCGGCATCTTGCGCAGCAGGGAGCCCTTGCCGTAGACGACCTCGTCGTGCGAGATCGGGAGGATGAAGTTCTCGGAGTACGCGTACACCATGGAGAACGTCAGCTTGCCGTGGTGGTAGCTGCGGTTCACGGGGTCCTCGCCCATGTACTCGAGCGAGTCATGCATCCAGCCCATGTTCCACTTGATGCCGAAGCCCAGACCGTTGCCGCTGGTGGGACGAGTGACTCCCGGGAATGCCGTGGACTCCTCGGCGATCATCACCGTGCCGGGGCTGCGGCGGTAGGCCGTGGCGGTGGCCTCCTGCAGGAACGAGATGGCCTCCAGGTTCTCCCGCCCTCCGAACTGGTTCGGCTCCCACTCGCCGTGCTCGCGCGAGTAGTCCAGGTAGAGCATCGAAGCCACGGCGTCCACGCGCAGGCCGTCGACGTGGAACTCCTCGAGCCAGTACAGGGCGTTGGCCACGAGGAAGTTGCGGACCTCGGTGCGCCCGTAGTCGAAGATCAGGGTGCCCCAGTCCTTGTGCTCGCCGCGGCGGGGATCCGGGTGCTCGTAGAGCGGTGCGCCGTCGAAGCGGGCCAGGGCGAAGTCGTCCTTGGGGAAGTGCCCGGGGACCCAGTCGACGAGCACGCCGATGCCGGCCTGGTGGAGGGCGTCGACGAGGTGCTTGAAGTCATCGGGATCGCCGAAGCGCGACGTGGGGGCGTAGTAGCCCGTGACCTGGTAGCCCCACGAGCCGCCGAACGGGTGCTCGGCCACCGGCATGAACTCCACGTGGGTGAACCCGTGGGCCTTGACGTAGTCGACGAGCTCGGTGGCCAGGTCCCGGTAGCTCAGCCCCTGGCGCCACGAGCCGATGTGGACCTCGTAGACACTCATGGGACCGCTGTGCGGGTCCGTCTGCGCGCGGCGCTCCATCCACTCGTCGTCGCCGAACGTGTATTCGCTGTCGAGGACGCGGGAGCCGGTCAGCGGCGGCACCTCGCTCCAGCGGGCCATGGGGTCCGCCTTGTCCTTCCACTGCCCGTCCGGGCCCATGATGCGGAACTTGTAGATGGCACCGTGGCCGACGCCCGGGACGAAGAGCTCCCAGACGCCGCTGCCGCCGAGCGAGCGCATGGCGTGCTCGGTGCCGTCCCAGCCGTTGAAGTCGCCGATGACGCGCACGGCTCGGGCATTGGGGGCCCAGACGGCGAAGCTCGTGCCGCGGGTCTCGCCGAAGCTCGAGGGCCAGCTGCGCACACGGGCGCCCAGGACCTTCCAGAGCTCCTCGTGCCGGCCCTCGCCGATCAGATGCAGGTCCATCTCGCCCACGGTCGGAGTGCTGCGGTACGGATCGTCGACCTCGAGGCTGTGGCCGCCGTCCCAGGTCACGCGCAGGCGGTAGTCGGGGATGCCGCCGTCCGAGGTCGCGGGGATGCGACCGGTGAAGATGCCGCCCCACTCGTGGCTGAGCAGGTGCACGGAGCCGTCTCCGGTGATCGCCTCGACCTTCTGGGCGAAGCGCCGCAGGGTGCGGACCACGACGGTGCCGTCGTCCTGCGGATGCGCGCCGAGCACGCAGTGCGGATCGTAGTACCGGCCCTCGGCGACAGCCGCCAGGACATCCTCGGAGATGGTGTGGGACACGTGGTGCTCGCTTCCGCTGGTCTCGTCCGTCTCCGCCTGCGGTGTTGCGGCGGGGGGCTCCGGGGCGGAGCCTTCCTGCTGGTCGGGGGTCGGCTCCGCGCCGCCCCGGATGGCCTGATCGGCCTGGTACTGCGAGGGTACGCCCGCAGCAGCTGCGCTCGGGCCCGGCACGACGGCCGAGGTCTCGACCGGTGCACCAGAAGCCTCCGACGCGGTGCCCCCCGTCCCCCGGACATCCGAGGGCTCGTCGGCCGTCTCCTGGTCGCCAGAGAGCGCACCGGCCGCGGCACCGGCTGCGGGGTCGACGGCGGCCGAAGACTGGGAGCCGCCGAGCGCGCTGAGCACGGCCCTGAGCGGGACGTCGACCCAGTCGGGGCGATTGCGCGACTCGTAGACGACCTCGTACATGGCCTTGTCCAGCCACAGCGCCTGGAACAGGGGATCACGGCGCTCCACGATCGTGTGGGTCACGGCGGTCCAGCCCTCGAGCAGCGCCTCGGCGGCCGCCTGACCCCACTGCTCGGTGTCGCGCCCGGACTCGCGCTGCCCGAACGCTGCGGCGTAGTCCAGCGAGCGCAGCATCCCCACGACGTCGCGCAGGGGAAGGTCTGCGGCCGAGCGCTCCGAGATCTCGCGCAGCGGCTCGCCCTCGAAATCAAGGATGCGGAAGGCGCCGTCGGGACCGCGCAGCACCTGGCCCAGGTGGTAGTCGCCGTGGATGCGCTGCAGCTCGGGCAGCTGCTCGACCTCGCGGGCGCGGGCGATGACCGAGTCCAGCTCCTGCTCCAGCCCGCCCGGACGGTCGCCCATCTGATCGCGGGCCCATTCCAGACGCCCGGACAGCGACTCCAGCAGCGCCTCGCGCCGGGGCCCGAGGGTCTCCTGCGTGCCGAAGGCGGAGGCGAGGTCGCGGTGCATGCGCGCCGTGGCACGGCCGAGCTCGCGGGCCTCCGCGGCGAAGGAGCGGCCTTCGGCGGCGGCCTCGACGGCCAGGCGCCAGGCATCCTGGGCGCCGTCGACGAACTCCGCGGCCACGACCGACTGCCCGACGGCCTGGCGCTGGCCGTCGTCGTCGCCGGTCTCCGGCCAGGTGATCTCGGCCCAGCCCCAGGTCCGTGCCACCACGGAGCAGCCGAGGTCGGTCAGCTCGCGTCCGACCTCGACGTCCGGGTTCTCCCCCTCGCCGAGGATGCGGAAGAACTTGAGGATCAGCGCGTCCTCGCCGGGCTCGACGGGGCGCAGCACCACCGAGGTGTTCGACTGCTCGCCGGCGATCACCTGCACCTGCTCGGCGGCCTTCACGCCCGAGACCGGGGTCAGCGAGTCGTTGGCCGCCCCCGTCATGGCCGCGCGGCGCCCGCCGATCTGCGAGCCCTTGCGCAGCAGGCCCAGCACGGCGTCCAGGAACTCCGGCTGATCCACGGCCTCCCGGACGTGGCGCGTCCCTGCGGAGGTCTCGAAGGAGCCGATCTGCTGGTCGAAGGCCGAGGCGGAGGTCTCCAGCGGCACCTGGACGATGCGCGTCCCGGACGGGGTGCCCGCCCGCAGGAGGTGGATCGCCAGGCCCTCGTCCTCGGGCGAGGCGCCGGCCGGGGACTCGGACAGCGGGATCACCGCGGCCGTCTCGAGGCTCAGCTGCTCGGGGTCGCCGTCGAAGGGGAACCAGCGCCGCGAGGGCAGCCAGCCGCGCAGCACCTCCTCGAGGCTGCGCGCCGGGTGCGACGACGGGTTCACGGCGGACATGTCAGGTCTCCTGTGCAGGTGGTGCGGGTGAACGGGCGAGGACGAGCTCAGCCGAGGCTGGTGATGATCGGCATGGACTGCGTGGGCGGCTGAACTCCCGAGGCGTCGGGCGCGCTGCGGACCCTCAGCCAGAAGAAGTCCTGGGAGCCCAGCGTCACCCGGTAGGTGCCGTCGTCGTCGACCTTGCCGAACGGCTCGCCGCCGAAGACCTCGCGCAGGCCGCGCCCGGCGAACTCCGGCAGATCGATCGTGCTGGCGGCCGGGGTGTGCGACAGGTTGAAGATGCACACCAGCGTCTCCGCCTGCTCCTCGTGCCGCTCGTCCTGGGGATGGAACTCCCGGACGAAGGCGAAGACCGACTCGTGCCCGGAGTCCACGGACCGGAACTCGCCCATGCCGAAGGCCGGGTGCTCGCGGCGCACCAGCAGCATGCGGCGCAGCCAGTGCAGCAGCGACGACGACGAGGCCAGCTGCGCCTCGACGTTCGTCTGCGTGTAGTGGTGCACGAGCGACTGGATCACCGGCAGGTACAGCTTGCCCGGATCCGCCTCCGAGAAGCCGGCATTGCGGTCCGGGGTCCACTGCATGGGCGTTCGGGAGGCGTCGCGGTCATCGAGCCAGATGTTGTCGCCCATGCCGATCTCGTCGCCGTAGTACAGGAACGGGCTGCCCGGCAGCGCGAGCAGCAGCGCATGGATCAGCTCGATCTCGGCCCGCGAGTTGTCCAGCAGCGGGGCGAGACGGCGACGGATGCCGACATTGGCGCGCATGCGCGGATCCGGGGCGTACCAGCCGAGCATCGCCTGGCGCTCCTCGGGGGTGACCATCTCGAGCGTGAGCTCGTCGTGGTTGCGCAGGAACGTGCCCCACTGCGTGCCCTCGGGGATCCGCGGGGTGGTCGCCATGGTGTCGATCAGCGGCTGAGCCCGCTGGTCGCGCAGGGCGTAGAAGATCCGCGGCATGATCGGGAAGTGGAAGCACATGTGGCACTCCGGGGCCTCCGCCGAGCCGAAGTACTCGACGACCTCCTCCGGGGGCTGGTTCGCCTCGGCGATGATCACGCGGCCGGGGTACTCGCGGTCGACCATCTCGCGAAGGCCCACCAGGAAGTCATGGGTGCCGGGGAGGTTCTCGCAGTTGGTGCCCTCCTCCTCCACCAGATACGGGATGGCATCGGCCCGGAAGCCGTCGATGCCCATGTCGAGCCAGAAGCGCACCACGTCGTAGACGGCCTCGACGACCTTGGGGTTCTCGAAGTTCAGATCCGGCTGATGCGAGAAGAAGCGGTGCCAGAAGAACTGCCGGCGCACCGGGTCGAAGGTCCAGTTCGACTCCTCGGTGTCCACGAAGATGATCCGCGCCTCGGAGTACAGCTCATCCGTGTCCGACCAGACGTAGAAGTCGCCGTACGGGCCCTCAGGGTCCTCGCGGGAGGCCTGGAACCACTCGTGCTGATCCGAGGTGTGGTTCAGAGGCAGATCCGTGATGACGCGCAGACCGCGGGCGTGGGCCTCGGCGACCAGGCGCTTGAAGTCGGAGACGGTGCCGAACTCGTCGAGCACCGAGTAGTAGTCCGAGATGTCGTAGCCGCCGTCGCGCAGGGGCGATTCGTAGAACGGCGGGATCCAGAGGCAGTCGATGCCGAGCCACTGGAGGTAGTCCAGCCTCTCGATCAGACCCGAGAAGTCTCCCGAGCCGTCGCCGTTGGCATCCGAGAAGGCGCGTACGAGGACCTCGTAGAACACTGCCTTGCGGAACCAGTCCGGATCGTGCGAGATCCCCGGGGCGTTGACTCCGAAGCTGGCCGGGTTGATGGCATTCACGTGCGGTGCATCTCCTGCTGCTGGTTTCGTGCTGCGGAACGGGCCGGGCGCCGCGGCGGGCGCCCGGCCCGGGTAGTGCTCGCGGATCGTCCGCGCTCAGCGCCGGCGACGCACACTGACGATGTGGACGGGCTCGTAGAACGGGTCCAGGCGGACCCACACGCGATCGCCCCAGGACCAGGACTCTCCCGTGAGCAGCTCATCGGCTGCGAAGGTCCCGTCCTCGGCGCGATCCTGCGGGGCCAGGCGCAGGGCCTCCAGGTCGAGCTCGATGTTCGCGGTGCGCACCGAATGCGGATCGGTGTTCGCCACGACGATCAGCGTGTCCTCGTGCTCCCCGTCCGGCCCCTGGACCGTCTTGGTCTTGGAGAAGCACAGGATGGCGTCGTCGTCGGTGGGGTGCAGGGTCAGGTTCTGCAGGTCCCCGAGGGCCGGGTGCTCGTGGCGCAGCTGGTTGAGGCGGCGCACGTAGGGCGCCAGCGAATCGCCGCGGACCTCCGCGTCCTTGAAGTCGCGCGGGCGGTACTCGAACTTCTCGGAGTCGATCGACTCCTCGGCGCCCGGGCGCTGGACGTTCTCGTAGAGCTCGTAGCCGGCGTACATGCCCCACAGGGGCGAGGCCGTGGCCGCGATCGCCGCTCGGATCTTGAACGCCGGGCGCCCGCCCTCCACGAAATAGGACGTGAGGATGTCCGGGGTGTTCACGAAGAAGTTCGGACGGTACTGGGCGGCGGTCGCCCGGGTGACCTCCTCCAGGTACTCCTCGAGCTCCCACTTGGCGTTGCGCCAGGTGAAGTACGAGTACGACTGCTGGAAGCCGGCCTTGGCCAGGCCCTGCATCATGGCCGGGCGAGTGAAGGCCTCGGCCAGGAAGACGACGCCGTCGTCGATCTTCCGGACCCGATCGAGCAGCCACTCCCAGAACCACAGCGGCTTGGTATGCGGATTGTCCACGCGGAAGATCCGCACGCCGTGGGAGATCCACAGCTGCACGATCCGCAGGACCTCCCGGCACAGCCCCTCGGGGTCGTTGTCGAAGTTGATCGGATAGATGTCCTGGTACTTCTTGGGCGGGTTCTCCGCATACGCGATCGTGCCGTCGGCGCGCGTGGTGAACCACTCCGGGTGCTGCTGGACCCAGGGGTGATCCGGGGAGGCCTGCAGCGCGAGGTCCAGGGCGACCTCGAGACCCAGCTCCCGGGCGCGGGCGACGAAGTCGTCGAAGTCCTCGAAGGTGCCCAGATCAGGATGGATGGCGTCGTGGCCGCCGTCCTCGCTGCCGATCGCCCAGGGCGAGCCCGGATCGTTCGGACCCGCGTGCAGGGTGTTGTTCGGCCCCTTGCGGTGCGCGTGCCCGATCGGGTGGATCGGCGGCATGTAGAGGACGTCGAAGCCCATGTCCGCGACGGCGGGCAGGCGCTCGGCCGCGGTGCGGAAGGTGCCCGAGCGGAAGCCGCCCGTGGTCTCATCGCGCACGGCGCCCTCGGAGCGGGGGAAGAACTCGTACCAGGCGCCGCGACCGGCGGCATCGCGCTCGACGCGCAGCGGCAGGGGCTCGGAGCTGGTCACGAGGCTGCGGATCGGCGAGGCGGCGACGATCTCCAGGACCGAGCGGTCCGCGGCGCGGGCGAATCGCTGGCTGGCGGGGATCGAACGATCCTTCAGCTGCTCGGCGATCTCGCCCAGCAGGCGTCGCTGCGACTCGGGGCGCTCGGCCTCCGAGGCGGCGCGCTCGAAGACGACCACGCCCTCGTCCATCATCAGCTCGACGTCCTGCCCGACACCGAGCTTGATCTCGGCGGCGTGGCGCCAGGTCTCGTACAGATCGCCCCAGCCCTCGACGGTGAAGCTCCACTCGCCCTCGGCATCGGGGCGGACCCAGCCCTCGTAGCGATCGGTGCCCGGGGCGCTGAGGCTCATGGCAGTGCGCTGGTGCTCCCGGCCCTGCGGGTCACGCAGCACGGCGGTCACGCCGAGGGCGTCGTGCCCCTCGCGGTAGACGGTCGCGGCGATGCGGATGTCCTCGCCGGGCAGGGCGGTGGCGGGACGGCGCCCGCACAGCACGGACGGGGACACGTTCTCGATGGGAATGCGTCCGTAGACGAGACCGGACAGATCGACGGGCTCGACGGCGGCAGCCGGGGCAGCAGGGGCCCCCGCGGCGGACGGCGCGCTCGAGCTGGGCTCGGGAGCGGAGGCGGAGTCTCGGGGCGGCTTGGGCATGCTCTTGGAGGTCACCCCCACACCGTAGTCAGTCCGGCGGTCCATGGTGAAGCAGGTCACGAGCGATTTTCCGAGCGACGACCCGTATCGCTGCGCAGACAGGGCCGTGGAATCCGAGGGGGCCTCGTCCGGAGCCCTCTGCGGCGCTAGGCTCCGGAGGTGTGAAGGCCATCAGAAGGTTCACCGTCCGGACGTCCCTCCCCGAGTCGATCAGTGCGCTGAGCCGACTGGCCGCCAATCTGCGCTGGTCCTGGCACCGCCCCACCGAGCAGCTCTTCCGGGATCTCGGCCCGGAGGCCTGGGAGGCCTCCGGCGGGGATCCCGTCCAGGTCCTGGGCTCGCTGACCCGCGAGGAGATCCAGCAGATCGCCGAGGACGACGAGCTCGTCCGGCGCATCGACGCCCTGGGCCGCGACCTCGAGACCTACCTGAGCGAGCCACTGTGGTACCAGCGCGAGCATGGTCGCGACGGCGCGCGCTCGATCGCCTACTTCTCCGCCGAGTACGGCATCACCTCCGTGCTGCCGCAGTACTCGGGCGGTCTCGGCATCCTGGCCGGCGATCACCTCAAGACCGCCTCCGACATGGGCGTGCCCGTGGTGGGCGTGGGCCTGCTGTACCAGAACGGCTACTTCAACCAGTCGCTGTCGCGCGACGGGTGGCAGCTCGAGGACTACCCCGTCCTGGACCCGCAGGGCCTGCCCCTCACGCTGCTGCGCGAACCCGACGGCTCTCCTGCGAGGATCTGGCTGCCCATGCCTGACGGCGGGCGGCTGGGCGCCCAGATCTGGCGTGCCGACGTGGGGCGCGTCCCGCTGCTGCTGCTCGACTCCCAGATCACCGAGAACGACGACGTCTTCCGCGGCGTCACGGACCGCCTCTACGGCGGCGGGGGCGAGCACCGCCTCCAGCAGGAGCTGCTGCTGGGCATGGGCGGCATTCGCGCGCTGCGCGAGTTCTCTCGGCTCACCGGCGCCCCCGACCCGGAGGTCTTCCACTGCAACGAGGGCCACGCGGGCTTCGCCGGAATTGAGCGCATCGCCGAGCTGATGAGCCCCGGCACCGACGGCGGCGGGGGCATGTCCTGGCTCGAGGCCCTCACCGCGGTGCGCGCCTCGACTGTGTTCACCACGCACACCCCGGTCCCGGCCGGCATCGACCGCTTCGAGCGCGAGATGATCGAGCGCTTCTTCTCCACCGAGCTGGCCGGGCCCGCCCCTCTCGAGGAGATCCTGGCTCTGGGGCGCGAGGACCACGACGGCGGCGACGGCAGCCGGTTCAACATGGCCGTCATGGGCCTGCGCCTGGCCCAGCGGGCCAACGGCGTGGCCAAGCTGCACGGCGCGGTGTCGCGGCAGATGTTCTCCGGGCTGTGGAACGGCTTCGACACCGACGAGGTCCCCATCTCGTCGGTGACCAACGGCGTGCACGTGCCGACCTGGATCGATCCGCGCATGGAGGCCCTGGCCGTGGACCGGTCGCAGCCGGATCTTCGCGCGCGCTGGCGGGCTGTGGCTGAGGTCTCGGACGAGCAGCTGTGGCGCGTGCGCGCCGAGATGCGCGCGGATCTGGTGGCCGATGTCCGTCGTCGCCTGCGCGCGTCGTGGAAGCAGCGCGGCGCCGCTGATGCCGAGCTGAGCTGGACCGATTCGGTGCTCGATCCGGAGGTCCTCACGATCGGCTTCGCCCGACGGGTGCCCACCTACAAGCGCCTGACCCTGATGCTGCGCGATCCGCAGCGCCTCAAGCGCCTGCTGCTGGACCCCGTGCGCCCCGTCCAGCTCGTGATCGCCGGCAAGTCCCACCCTGCCGACGAGATGGGCAAGCGCATGATCCAGGACCTGGTGCGCTTCACCGACGACCCCGAGGTCCGCCACCGCATCGTGTTCCTGCCGAACTACGACATGTCGATGGCGCGCACCCTGTTCCCGGGCTGCGACGTCTGGCTCAACAACCCCCTGCGACCGCTCGAGGCCTGCGGCACCTCCGGGATGAAGGCCGCGATCAACGGCGGGCTCAATCTCTCGGTGCTCGACGGCTGGTGGGACGAGCTCTACGACGGCCAGAACGGCTGGGCGATCCCGACCGCCGACAACCGGGCCTCCGATGATGAGCGGGACAGCATCGAGGCCGCAGCGCTCTACGAGCTGATCGAGAACCACGTGGCGCCCCGGTTCTACAACGAGATCCACGACGCCGGGGCGGACCGCGTCCCCCATCAGTGGCTGGCCATGGTGCGCCACACGCTCACCACCCTGGGGCCCAGCGTCTCGGCCGCTCGCATGGTCGCGGACTACGTCGAGCAGCTCTACCTGCCGGCCGCCCGGGCCGGCCGCGCCGCCTCCGCGGCCGATCACGCCCAGGCCCGCTCCACGGCGGCCTGGGTCGCCCGGGTCCGCCAGGGCTGGGCGGGCGTGCGGATCGAGCATGTGCGCACCGGGGGGCTGCACTCCGAGCCGCAGATCGGCGATGCCATCGAGGTCACCGCCTACGTCCGGCTCGGCGAGCTGAGCCCCGAGGACGTCCGCGTCGAGGTCGGCTTCGGCCGGGTCTCGGGCAGCGATCACATCCACGAGCGCAAGCACCAGGATCTGAGTGAGGTCCAGCGCACCGATTCCGGGGACTGGGCCTTCACCGGATCCTTCACGATCGACCGATCGGGTCCGTTCGGCTACACGGTGCGCGTGCTTCCCGACGGGGACGGGCTGACCACCAGCGCCGAGCTGGGCCTGGTGGTCAGCGCCTGAGACGCTGAGAGCGGCTGAGCACGAGGCGTCCTCGGCTCCGGTGCCGAGGTCTTCAGTCGAGCGACAGCGCGCCCACCGTCATGGCCGGCAGCGCGAGCGCGTCTCCCCCGCGCAGGATGCGCCCGTAGGAGCTGCGCAGCTCGGCATCGGTCGAGAAGACGAACTCGACGGCGCGCTCAGCAGCCTCCGCCGCTCCGTGCGGCGCATCGGGGCCCTCCGCCTCGGGGTTCGGCGTCTCCAGATGCGCCGCGACCGCGTGGGGGTCGTCCTCGGTGAAGAGGGACTCGGACAGGTGCGGGATCCGGAACTCGATGTCGCGCAAGGTCCCGTTGAGCACCACGAGCCCGGCCACGCCCCCATGGCGGGCGCGCACCAGCATCTGCACGGCGCGGGCTCCCTCCGCCTCCCAGTCCTCGGCCCGCATGAGCCTGCCCTCAGGGGTGAACCACAGGACCCGGATGTCCTCCGGGCGCATCATGTAGTCCTCGGCCTGCAGGGACATGAACCGGCGCCGGACCTGCAGCGCCTCCTTGGTGGCCGCCAGCATGGCCCGCTCTGCGGGAGTGTGCCGCCAGCTCACGTAGCCGATCGGCCCGTCCTGGCAGTACGCGTTGTTGTTGCCGCCCTGGCTGCGCAGCATCTCGTCACCGGCGGTGATCATGGGCACCCCCTGCGAGAGCACCAGCGTGGCCATCAGGTTGCGCGCCGTGCGCGTCCGGGCGCTGCGCACGGTGCCTGAGCGGCTGGGCCCCTCTTCGCCGTGGTTCCACGAGTGGTTGTCGTTCGTGCCGTCACGATTGTCCTCGCGATTGGCCTCGTTGTGCTTGTGGTCGTACGTCGTCAGGTCGTGCAGCGTGAAGCCGTCGTGGGCCGTCACGAAGTTCACCGACGACAGCGGCGTGCGTCCGGAGGCCGCGAAGCGCCCCGGCGAGCCCACGAGCACGTCTGCCATGCGCGAGAGCCCGCCCCCGGGGGCTCCGGCGGACATGGCGCGCTGCTCGGTGAGCCAGAAGTCGCGCACGGTGTCGCGGTAGATGTCGTTCCAGTCGGCCCAGCCGGGAGGGAAGTGCCCCGTCTGCCAGCCGCCCATGCCCACGTCCCAGGGTTCCGAGATCAGCTTGGAGCCGCCGATCGCGGGATCCGCCACGGCGGCGACCAGGAACGGGTGGCGGGAGGTGAAGCTGTGCGAGGAGTCCCGGCCCAGCGCAGGTGCCAGATCGAAGCGGAAGCCGTCGACGTGGCAGACCTCGACCCAGTAGCGCAGGGAGTCCAGCGCCATGCGCACGACCTCGGGCCGGGAGAAGTCCAGCGTGTTGCCGCAGCCCGTGACGTCGAGGTAGTTGCCGCTGTCGTCGTGGCGGTACCACTGCCGGTCCCCCAGCCCGCGCCAGCAGTAGGGCTGCTCGCCCATGCCCGCCTCTGCGGTGTGGTTGTAGACGACGTCCAGGATGACCTCGATGCCCGCTGCGTGCAGGTCCTTGACCATCTGCTTGAACTCGTCGATGACCCCCTGCGGTCCGCGCTCCTGCGAGGCGCGGGAGGCATAGGCCCCGTGCGGGGCGAAGAAGGACAGCGTGTTGTAGCCCCAGTGGTTGCTCAGCCCGCTGGCCGTGAGATGAGGCTCGTCCAGATGGGCGTGCACCGGCAGCAGCTCGACGGCGGAGATGCCCAGCGAGCTCAGGTGCTCGATCATCACGGGGTGGGCGAGGCCTGCGTACGTTCCGCGCAGCTCCTCCGGAATGCCCGGGTGGTGGATCGTCAGGCCCTTGACGTGGGCCTCGTAGATCACGGTGTCGCGCCAGGGGATGTCCGGGGCGAGGTCCCCGGCCCAGTCGAAGGCGTCGTCGATGATCTCGGAGACGTAGCGGCTGCCGTAGGTGTCCGGCTGGGTGACCCCGCGCTGTCCGGGTGCGCGATGGACCTGCCGCAGCCCCCGACCGTGGGGGTCCAGCAGGATCTGCTCGTCCAGCGGGGTGGAGCCGTCGTCGAGCAGCGACGAATCCGCCGCCACGAAGCCGTAGAGGGTCCCCCAGGGCATGGCGGAGCCGCCGCCGACGGCTCCCGGCACCAGGTCGAAGTGGATCCCGCCCTCGATCCGACGCAGCGTGTGGCGGCGCCAGCGGCCACCGGGCACCTGCCAGACCAGATCGAGGCGATCGACCCCGGGCGCCCAGACGGCCACGTTCGTGGCGTTCTCTCCGCCCAGTGCCTGGGAGATCCCGAGCGGACGGGGCCGTGAGCGCGCCGGCCCCGGCGCGGTCGGGCGCCTATGCAGAGTGTGAGGCACGACGGCACGAGGTCTCGTAGAGGGCGATGCCGACGGCCATGGACGCGTTCAGCGACTCCATCTCCGACTGGATCGGGATGGAGACGATCTGGTCGCAGTGCTCCGTCATCAGCCGGGAGAGGCCCTTGCCCTCCGAGCCCACGACGATGACCAGGGGCTCCGTGGCCAGGGACAGCCCCGGCAGATCGACCGAGCCGCCGCCGTCGAGCCCGACGACGAAGTACCCGCGGGACTTGGCGTACTCGACCGTGCGGTTGAGGTTGGTGGCCTGGGCCGCGGGGACACGGGCTGCGGCGCCGGCGCTGGTCTTCCAGGCGGTGGCGTTCAGCCCGGTCGAGCGGCGCTCGGGCAGCAGGACGCCGTCGCCGCCGAAGGCCGAGACGCTGCGCATGATCGCACCCAGGTTGCGGGGATCGGTGATGCCGTCCAGGGCGACGAACAGCGGAGCGCGCTCCGCCTCGCGATCGCGCTTCCAGCGCCGCATGGCCTCATCCAGCAGGTCGTCGGCGGCGCGGTACTCGTAGGGCGGCACCTGCAGGGCGATGCCCTGGTGCACGGCGTCCTCGGTCAGGCGGTCGAGCTCGGGGCGGGTGGCCTCCAGCACCGGGATACCGCGACGGCTGCACAGCGTGAGGATCTCGCGGATGCGGTCATCCGCCTCGATCCGCACCATGATGTAGGCCGCCTTGGCGGGGATCTCTGCGCGCAGGGACTCCAGCACGGAGTTGCGCCCCGTCACGAGGTCCTCGGTCTTGCCCGGTCCGCGGCGGTTGGGACCGCGGCGCTGCCCGCGCTCGCCGGCGCCGGTGGCCGCGCGGTGCTCCGCGGCCTTCTTCTGCTTGTAGGCCTTGTGGTACGGGCGATCCTCCGCGCGCGGGGTGGGGCCCTTGCCCTCGAGCTTCTTGCGGCCGTGGCCGCCGGTGCCCGCGGTAGGCCCCTTCTTCTTGGAGCTTCCGCTGCTCCGTCGGGGTGCTGACATGCTGTGCCGCCCATTCATCTCGTGACCGGTCGTGCCGGTCGTGGTCCAGTGCGCAGGCGCTGCGGGCCCATGGGCCGCGCGCCCGCTTCGGTCTTCGGCCGGGAAGCCTCAGCCCAGCGTCCAGGTGGAGCCGCCGGCTCCGTCGGCCACGACGATCCCGGCCTCCGCCAGGGTGTCGCGCAGCCGGTCGGCCTCGGCCCAGTCCTTCTCGGCGCGAGCCGCCGCGCGGCGCTCGAGCAGGTCCTGCACCAGCTGATCGAGGGCCTCGTGCTCCTGGGCTCCGGCCCCCGCCTCGCCCAGGGCCATCAGTGCGCGCAGACCCAGGATCTCGGTCATCCCGGACACGGCGCGAGCGGCCGCGGCAAGCTCCGAGGCCTGCTCGGCACCCGCGTGCAGAGCGGTGTTGCCGGCCCGCACGCGGTCGTGCAGCACGCCCAGCGCTCGGGGGACGTTGAGGTCGTCGTCCATCACGGCGACGAAGTCCGCGGGGATGTCCGCAGGCTCCCAGTCCAGGTCCGCGCCCGCCGCCGAGGCCGCGACCAGGAAGGCCTCGATGCGCTCCACGGCTGCGGCCGCCTCCTCGAGCGAGGTGGGGCGGTAGTCCAGCACCGAGCGGTAGTGGGCCTGCCCGAGCATGTAGCGCACCACCAGGGGACGGTTCTCGGCGAGCATCTGCTGCGGATCCACGGTGTTGCCCAGGGACTTGGACATCTTCTCGCCCTGGTAGGCCACCAGCCCGTTGTGCAGCCAGAAGTTCGCGAAGCCCCGCCCTGCCGCCGCCGACTGGGCCAGCTCGTTCTCGTGGTGCGGGAAGCGCAGGTCCAGACCGCCGCCGTGGAAGTCGAAGCGATCGCCCAGGTAGCGCCCGGCCATGGCCGAGCACTCCAGGTGCCAGCCGGGGCGGCCGCGGCCCCACGGCGAGTCCCAGGACGCCGTGAGCGGGTCCTGGTCCTTGTGGCCCTTCCACAGCGCGAAGTCCCGGGGATCGCGCTTGCCGCGCGGGTCCGCGTCTGCGGCGTCCTGCATCTCGTCCAGGCGCTGATGGGTCAGCTCCCCGTAGCGGGGCCAGGAGCGGACGTCGAAGTAGACGTCCCCGGAGCCGTCCTGGGCCGGGTAGGCGTGGCCGCGCTCGATCAGCTCGGCGATCAGCTCGTGCATCTGCGGGATGTGCCCGGTGGCGCGCGGCTCGTACGTGGGGCGCTCGATGCCCAGGGCGTCGTAGGCCTGGTGGAAGACGCCCTCGAAGCGATAGGCCAGGGCCCACCAGGGCTCGTTCGGATGGTCTCCGTCGAAGCCCGGCTGCTCGGAGGCGCGGGCCTTCTCCAGGATCTTGTCGTCGATGTCCGTCACGTTGCGCACGGCCGTGACCTTCAGGCCGCGGAAGCGCAGCCAGCGGACGAGGATGTCGAAGACCAGCCCGGAGCGCACGTGCCCGATGTGCGGCCCGCTCTGCACCGTGGCGCCGCAGTAGTACAGGCTCGCCTTCCCCGGCACGACAGGTTCGAAGTCGCGGACGGAGGCTGAGGCGGTGTCGTAGAAGCGCAGTGTCACGCCCGGAAGTCTACCGAGGCCCGGCAGACGGCACGACGAGAGCCGTGGCCATGGCAGCGAGCCCCTCGTCACGTCCGGTGAAGCCCAGCCGGTCCGACGTGGTCGCCGCGACCGAGACGGGGCAGCCTGCGGCGCGGCTGAGCGCCTCCTCAGCCTCCTGTCGTCGCGGCGAGAAGCGCGGCCGCTGCCCGATCAGCTGCACGGCCACATTGCCCGGCTCGAAGCCGGCAGCGCGCACGATCGCCGCGGCCTCCGACAGGATCCGCACGCCCGAGGCTCCGGCCATCTCCGGGCGGTCGGTGCCGAAGTTGGAGCCGAGGTCGCCGCACCCGGCGGCGCTGAAGAGGGCGTCGGCCGCGGCGTGGGCCACGACGTCGCCGTCCGAGTGCCCGGACAGGCCCCGCTCGCCCTCCCACAGCAGGCCGGCCAGGTGCAGCGGCACCAGTCCGTCCGGGTGCTCGGCGCACTCCTGATCGGAGGCGAAGGCGTGGACGTCCACCGAGATGCCGGTGCGCGGGATCATGGTCACGGGCGCTGCTCCTGCTCTGCGTGCTCTGCCTCCGGCCGGGCCTCGAGGCGCTGCCGGCGCTCGGCGAGCACGGCCTCGGCCAGCAGCAGGTCGAGCGGTCGGGTGATCTTGAACGACTCCTCGTGGCCCTGCACGGCGATGACCCGCTCCTGGGACCAGCGCTCGACCAGCGAGGCGTCATCGGTCAGGGAGAGCTCATCCGCGCCCTCGGCGACGGCCTGCTCGTTGACGCGGCGCAGCAGCCTCCAGTCGAAGCCCTGGGGCGTCTGGATGGC
The DNA here is from genome assembly GCF_040981045.1 of Kocuria sp. CPCC 205260. NCBI lineage: Bacteria > Bacillati > Actinomycetota > Actinomycetes > Micrococcales > Micrococcaceae > Kocuria > Kocuria sp. CPCC 205260. The sequence continues at coordinate 58,090 of NZ_JAVKPT010000010.1, read as the reverse complement.
GCGCAGCCGAGTGCGGTCCACGGTGCCCGAGAGCCTGTCCTGGGCGTCGATCCGGCGCATGGTGTCCACGACCGGCAGCACGGGGATGACGGCGCGATGCTCGCGCAGCGCAGCGGCCACGTCCCGGAAGACCTGGGCGGGGGTCAGGCAGCGCGCGGCGTCATGGACGAGCACACTGGCCGGGGCGGGGCCCTGGGCCAGGAGATCGAGGGCGGCGCGCACACTGGCGGCGCGGGTCTGCGCCCCCGTGACGGGCTGCGCGCCCAGCTCGCGGCACACGGCGCTGAGCTGCTCGTCCCCGGCGGGCACGGTCACGACGATCCGCCCGCCCTCGGCGCATACTCCGGAGTCGAGCACCGCTCGCAGGCTGTGCTCGAGGATGGCCCGCCCGGCGAGCTCCACCAGGGCCTTGGGGATGCCGCGGCCCAGGCGCTGTCCCGAGCCCGCTGCGACGACGACGACGGCGCACCCCGTCCCGGAGGAGGGGTGCGCCGTCGTGGGGGCCGTGCGGCCCGAGGACTCCACGGGCTGAGCCTTCAGCCGGCCAGGATGTCGTCGAGGCGCTTCTCGGCCTCTTCCTCGTCGATGTCCTTGGCCAGGGCCAGCTCGGAGGTGAGGATGTGGCGGGCCTTGGTCAGCATGCGCTTCTCACCGGCGGACAGGCCGCGGTCCTTGTCCCGGCGCCAGAGATCGCGCACGACCTCGGCGACCTTCAGGACGTCGCCCGATGCCAGCTTCTCCACGTTGGCCTTGTAGCGGCGGGACCAGTTGCTGGCCTCCTCCACGTCATCGGCCTGCAGGACGGCGAAGACCTTCTTGAGGCCCTCCTCATCCACGACGTCTCGCACGCCGACCAGGTCGACGTTCTCCGCCGGGACCTCGATCACGAGATCACCCTGGGTGACCTTGAGCTTCAGGTACATCTTCTCCTCGCCCTTGATGGTGCGGGTCTTGATCTCCTCGATCAGTGCCGCGCCATGGTGGGGATAGACGACCGTCTCGCCAACCTCGAAAACCATGTATGGTGCCCCTTTCCGCCGGTCGATTCTAGCACGAGGCGCACAGCAGCCTGATCGCCTCCTTCGAGAACCCTTGGAGCGGATGCGGACGATCCGTGCCCAACCGGATACCATGGCCGGAGCATCACCGACCTGTCTGAGGAGTTCGCGCCGTGACCAATGCCGCCCGCAAGAGGCTTCGCACCATCGGCCTGGGTGCCGCCTTCGCTGCCGCCGCACTGACCACGTCCGGGTGCGCTGCGCTGACCAACGACCAGGAGACGGCATCGCAGTACTCCCCCGCTGACGGCATCGTGGAGCAGCTCGGCGACCTGAGCATCAACAACCTCCTCATCGTCGCCGATTCCGCCGACTCGGACGGCCGCCTGCTGGGCACCCTGGTCAACGAGTCGGACGAGGAGATGTCGGTCGAGATCGCCGTCGAGGGCGCCGATCCGATCACCGTGGACGTCGCCCCGGAGGATAAGATCCGCTTCGAGGACGACGAGAACGAGCAGCTCGTGGTCCCCGCCGGCGCCGAGCCCGGCCTGATGGTGCCCGTGACCATCACCGTCGACGGCGAGACCCTGGAGCACGAGCTGCCCGTGCTCGATCACACCTTCCCGCGCTACGCCGAGTACATCCCCGGCGGTGCGCCGTCGACCCCGGCCAACCCCTCCAACACCCCGGCTCCCGAGGACGAGGAGGAGGGCGGCCACCACTGAGGCCCCTGCACCGGGCCCTGACCGGTCCGGTGCAGCGCAGGCATCGCACACGACGGCGGGGCGGCGACCACCAGGTCGCCGCCCCGCCGTCGCTCTGCCCGCCGCGGTGGAGCCGCGGCGGGGGCCTCAGACCTCGAACTTGTAGCCGAGCCCTCGCACCGTCACCAGGTGGCGCGGATCCGAGGGGTCGGGCTCGATCTTGGAGCGCAGCCGCTTGACGTGCACGTCGAGGGTCTTGGTGTCGCCCACGTAGTCGGAGCCCCACACGCGGTCGATGAGCTGTCCTCGGGTCAGCACGCGGCCAGCATTGCGCAGCAGCATCTCCAGAAGCTCGAACTCCTTGAGCGGCATGTTCACCGTCTCGCCCTCGACCGTGACGACGTGGCGCTCGATGTCCATGCGCACGGGTCCGGCCTGCACGGTCGCCGAGACCAGCTCCTCGGGCTCGGAGCGGCGGCGCAGCACGGCGCGGATGCGCGCCACGAGCTCGCGCGACGAGTACGGCTTGGTCACGTAGTCGTCGGCGCCCAGCTCGAGGCCGAGGACCTTGTCGATCTCGGCGTCCTTGGCCGTGAGCATGATGATCGGGACGTTCGAGCGCTGGCGCAGCGCCTTGCAGACCTCCGTGCCGGACAGGCCCGGCAGCATGAGATCGAGCAGGACGAGGTCCGCGCCGGCGCGATCGAACTCCTCCAGCGAGGCCTGGCCGTCGGCCACGACCTCAGGGTCGAATCCCTCCTTGCCCAGGAGGTAGGCCAGGGGCTCGGACAGCGACTCCTCGTCCTCCACGATCAAGATCCGGGTCATGCGGACTCTCCTCCTTCTCGTCGGGCCGTCCCGGCGCGCACGGGGCGACGGCCCCGGCGGCCGGAAGCGGCCTGCTCTGCATCGTTCGCCGCAGCGCCCTCGGCGCCGTCGGCCTGGTCCTCCTGGCCCTGCTTCCCGCCGCCCTGCTCGCTCATCAGCGGGATGCAGAGCGTGAAGGTTGAGCCCTGGCCCTCCTCGGACCAGATGTCCACCCTGCCTCCGTGCTGCTGCATCACGTGCTTGACGATGCTCAGCCCCAGACCGGTGCCTCCGGTCTGACGGGAGCGCGCCGAGTCCACGCGGTAGAACCGCTCGAAGATCCGATCCTGCTCGCTCTGCTGGATGCCCGGGCCCTGGTCCGTCACCGCGATCAGGGCCATGCCGTCTCGCTGGCGCAGCCCCACGCCCACCCGCGTGCCCGGAGGCGAGTAGCGGATGGCATTGTCGATCAGGTTGCGCACTGCGGTGGTCAGCATGTCGGCGTCGCCGAAGGCCGGAGCATCGACGGAGCCGCCGATCACCAGGCTGATGTCCCGGGACTCCGCCGTCATGCGGTTGCGGTCCACGGCCTCGGCCACCACGCGCCCGAGCTCCACGGGCCCGCCGGAGGTCACGACGTTCTGGCCCTGCAGGCGCGAGAGCTCGATGATGTCCTGCACCAGCAGGGTCAGCCGCTCCGACTCGCGATGCAGCCGGGACGTGAAGTGACGCACGGCGTCCTCGTCCTCGGCGGCGTCCTCGATGGCCTCGGCGAGCAGCCGGATGGCGCCCACCGGGGTCTTCAGCTCATGGGACACGTTGGCCACGAAGTCGCTGCGCACCGACTGGGCCCGAACGATCTCGGTCTGGTCCTCGGCCAGCAGCAGCACGAACTCATCGCCCAGCACGGCCACGCGCACGTCGAGCACGATCACGCCGGTGTTCTCCGCCCCGCGGCCGATCTCGACGCGGCGCTCCTCCGTCACGCCGGAGGCCCGGGCCGCCCGGATCATGCCCAGCAGCTCGTCGCGCACGATCGAATGCCCGCGCACCAGGCCGAAGGCGTAGGCGGCCGGTGAGGCGCGCACGACTCCGTCGACCCCGTCCACGACCACGTAGGCGGGGCCCATGACCGACAGGACGTCCGCGGCGCCGTGCGGCAGCTGGGGCTCGCCGATCTCCGCCGCCTCGATCCTGCGCCGGGAGGTCCCGCGCAGGGCGAAGAGACCGCTGAGTCCGAGCAGCAGTCCGATCAGCCCCGACAGGAGCGCGAGAAGCAGGGGTTGCACCCTCCCAGAGTAGGGCCACCCCGGGCGCCGACGCGTGCGCCTCGACGCTGTCGGACGGGCCGACGCCTGGGCGCCACAAGGAGATCACCGGACGTTCTCCCGCCGTTCACCGCAGGCCCGGCAGCGCTGCAGCCGGCGCGCGTAGCCTCGACTCTTCGATCATTGCAGTGAGGCGGGCGTCCTATCCGGCTATCCGGGCGCAGGGGCCGCCCGAGGGGAGGCGCAGGATGCGCACGGTGTTCCAGGCGGAGCTCAAGCAGGTGGGCGATGAGCTCGTGGCGATCGCCAGGCTCGTGCGTCAGGCGCTGTCCGAGGCCCGCTCAGCCTTCCTGGAGACCGAGCTCGAGACCGCCCAGGGCGTCATCTCCAACGACGCCCGGATCGACCTGCTGCAGGACGAGCTCGATGAGCGCTCGATCGACATCCTGGCCCGCCAGTCCCCCGTGGCCTCCGACCTGCGCACCCTCGTGGCCGCGCTGCGGATGAGCACCTCGCTCGAGCGCATGGGCGACCTGGCTCGGCACCTGGCTCAGGATGCCCGCCGCCGCTTCCCGGAGGCCGTGATCCCCGAGCGTCTGGCCGACGACTACGCGCGGCTCTTCGAGCTCGACCTGGCCATCCTGGACGGGGTCATCGAGATGCTCGAGACGCGCGACATCTCCTTCTACGAGCGGATCGCCGAGCAGAAGGCGCAGGTCAGCGCCATGCACCGCGGGATCCTCGATGCCATGGGCCGACCGGACTGGGACGCCCCGGTGCACACGACCGTGGATGTCACGCTCTCGGCCCGCTATCTCGAGCGCATGAGCGATCACGGGATCGCCGTGGCCCGCAAGGTCTCGTACCTGGTGACCGGGCAGTGGGCGCCCCCGGCCTGAGCCGGACGGTGCGAGCAGCACCGCACCCAGCGACGACGGGGCCCGGATGCCTGATGGCATCCGGGCCCCGTGCGCTGAAGCGCTGCTGCCGGCCTGCGCCCCGGTGGTCGGGGCGCAGGCCACAGCTCACTTCTTGCCCTGGTTCGCGACCGCCTTGATGGACTCGGCCGCAGCCTCCGGGTCCAGGTACTCGCCGCCGGGGGTGATCGGCTTGAAGTTGGCGTCGAGCTCGTAGACCAACGGGATGCCGGTGGGGATGTTCAGGCCGGTGATCTCATCGTCCGAGATGCCGTCCAGGTGCTTGACGAGCGCGCGCAGCGAGTTGCCGTGCGCGGCCAGCAGGACCGTGCGCCCTGCCTTGAGGTCCGACTTGACCTGGTCCTCCCAGTACGGGAGGAAGCGCTCGAGAACGTCCTTGAGGCACTCGGTGCGCGGGAGGTTCTGGACGTCCTCATAGCGGGGATCGCCGGCCTGCGAGTACTCGTCGCCGTCCTCGATGGGGGGCGGCGGGACGTCGTAGGAGCGGCGCCAGGTCATGAACTGCTCCTCGCCGTACTTCTCGCGGATCTCCGCCTTGTCCTTGCCCTGCAGGGCGCCGTAGTGGCGCTCGTTGAGGCGCCAGGAGCGCTTGACGGGGATCCAGTGGCGATCCGCGGCATCCAGGGCCAGGTTGGCCGTCATGATCGCGCGGCGCAGCAGGGAGGTGTGCACGATGTCCGGGAGCAGACCGCGCTCCTTGAGCAGCTCGCCGCCCCGAGTCGCCTCGCCGCGGCCCTTCTCGGTGAGAGGCACATCCACCCAGCCCGTGAAGAGGTTCTTCTCGTTCCAGTCGGACTGCCCGTGACGGAGCAGGATCAGGTTGTACTTCGCTTCAGTAGCCATGCCCCGAGTATCGCACCTGAGGGACCGACGGGCGAGTGCCGAGCTGACCCGCGACCGGCGGCGTCACCAGGCCGAAGGCCCCGAGGACTCGACGTTGACAGCGGGCTTGACATCCGCCAGGTACACGCCGGAGGCGGTTGCCGCGACCAGCACGAAGATCAGCTGCCCCATCTGCGGGATGCCGCCGGTGAGCAGCGCGATCACCGCGGGAACGGTCATCAGCAGGCTGAAGAGCAGGCAGGCGCCCGTCACCAGCATCCAGAAGGTCCGGGTGCGCTTGAACGCGCGCTGGAACTGGATGGGCTTGGCGGACAGGCAGTGGAGGAACGCCATGGCTGCCAGGACGGTCACCAGCACCATGACAGCGACGTCGACCACCCCGACGGCCAGGAGGATGAGGGAGGTGAGGGACATGGCCACGATCCTACCGGGCGGCGGGCTCGCCCACTGCGGCCAGCGCCCGCTCGAGGTCCTCCCAGAGGTCCTCGACGTCCTCGATGCCCACGGACAGGCGCACCAGCGACTCCGGGACCGTGCGCGGCTCCTCGGGGTGGCGGCGACGGCGCTCGACGAGCGACTCGACGCCGCCCAGCGAGGTCGCCGGCACCCACAGGCGCAGGGCCTCGACGACACGATCGGCCGCTGCGGCGTCGCCGTCGACCTCCAGTCCCACGATCGCCCCGAAGCCGCCCTGCAGCTGCTGAGCGGCCCGCTCGTGGCCGGGGTCCTCCGTCAGGCCCGGGTAGCGCACGGCGCGCACGCCGGGCTGCTCGAGCAGGCGACGGGCGATCTCGGCGGCGCTGGCACCCGCGCGCTCGACGCGCAGGGACAGCGTGCGGATCCCCCGCAGGGCCAACCAGGTCTCGAACGGGCCGGGAATGGCGCCGTGGCGGGAGCGATGGGCGTGCAGGCGCTGGCGGAGCTCCGGATCCACGGCGGTGGCCGCTCCCAGGACGACGTCCGAGTGCCCCGCCAGGTACTTGGTGGCCGAGTGCACGACGAGGTCGGCGCCCCAGGCCAGCGGACGCTGCAGCAGGGGCGTGGTGAAGGTGCTGTCCACGCAGCTGAGCACACCCAGGCGACGGGTGCCCGCCAGGATCTCCGGGAGGTCGGCGACCTCGAGCATGGGATTGGTGGGCGACTCCAGCAGCACCAGATCTGCGCCCTCGGCGGCGGCCAGCACGGCGTCGGTGTCGGTCACCTCCACGGCATCGACGCGGATCCGACCCTCCTGCTCGGCCTCGCGCACGAGCGTCATGGTGCCCATGTAGACGTGCACCGGCACGACGACCCGGCCGCCCAGCGGCACGAGCGAGAGCACGGCCGAGATCGAGGCCACCCCGGAGGCGAAGGCCAGCGACGGCAGCGGCGAGCCCTCGAGCTGACCCAGCACGGATTCGAAGTCGTCCCAGGTCGGGTTGCTGGCGCGGCCGTACATGCGCTCGCCCGGCACGGGCTCCCCCGCGCCGCGGTAGGTCGAGCTCAGCACGATCGACGGGCCGACGGGAGCATCGCGCTCCGGGGCCGGGCGACCGCCGGCGACCGCGATCGTGGCCGGACGCAGCCGCCCGTGGAGGGTCTCCCCCGAGGGCTGCTGCCCGTCGATCGGGCGGGGCGCGGCGGAATCCGGAGAAGTCATGACCTCACCCTATGACGGCCGCGCCCACACGCTTCATGGGGGCGGCGCCGATGTCTGCCGCGGCCCCTACAGTGTCCGTGTGACATTCCAGACCAGCCCAGCGAGCACGCCTGCCGCTCTCATCGCCTTCGAGGGCGGCGACGGCGCCGGCAAGTCCACGCAGCTGCGCCTGCTGGCCGAGTCCCTGCGGGAGCGCGGCGTGCCGGTGCTGCTCACCCGCGAGCCCGGCGGATCGGCCATGGGCGAGCAGATCCGCTCCCTGGTCCTGGACCCCGAGCACGCGCCGGTGGATCCGCGCACGGAGGCGCTGCTGTTCGCCGCTTCGCGCAGCGCCCACGTCCAGCGCACCCTTCTTCCTGCGCTGCGCGAGGGCATCACGGTCCTGACCGATCGCTACCTCGACTCCTCGGTGGCCTATCAGGGAGCGGCGCGCGAGCTCGGCACGCAGACCGTGCGGGATCTGAACCTGTGGGCAGTCGACGGCCTGCTGCCGGATCTGACCGTGCTGCTCGACGTCCCCGAGGAGACGGGGCGGGCTCGCCGGGCCGAGCGCGCCGCGGATCGCATGGAGCAGGAGCCCGCCCCCTTCCACGAGGAGGTCCGCCAGGCCTTCCTGGAGCTGGCCCGGCAGGCGCCGCAGCGCTATCTCGTGCTGCAGGCCGACGCCCCCGTGGAGGAGCTGGCGGCGCAGATCCGCGAGCGCGTGCTCGACCTGCTGGCCCAGAGGGCCTCCGGAGGGCAGCGATCGTGAGCGTCTGGGACGACCTGGTGGGGCAGGACGCCGTCGTGGATCAGCTCGCCCGGGCTGCCCGTGATGAGCAGCCCTCGCACGCCTGGCTCGTGACCGGGCCGCCCGGATCGGGGCGCTCCCACGCCGCTCTCGCGCTGGCGGCCGCGCTGCTGTGCGAGCAGCCGGATCCCGCCGATCGCGGCTGCGGCGAGTGCTCCGCCTGCCGCACCGTCCGCGCCGGCTCGCACGCCGATCTCACACACTTCCGCACCGAGCACAGCGAGATCCGCATCGACGAGGCCCGCGAGCTCGTGGTCAGGGCTCAGGACCGCCCGTCCGTGGGGCGCTGGCGGGTCATGGTGATCGAGGACGCCGACCGCATGGCCGAGCGGACCTCCAACGTCATGCTCAAGGCCATCGAGGAGCCGCCGCCGGGGACCATCTGGCTGCTGTGCGCGCCGAGCCCCAGCGACGTCCTGGTCACCATCCGCTCGCGCTGCCGCCCCGTCACCCTGCGGGTGCCGCCCGTGGAGGCCGTGGCCGAGCTGCTCGAGCGCCGCGACGGCGTGCCGGCGGCCCGCGCACTGGAATGCGCCCGCCTGGCCCAGTCCCATGTGGGCGTGGCGCGCCGGCTGGCCCTGTACGACGACGCCCGCGAGCGCCGTCGTCGGGTCGTCGAGATGCCTCTGCGGCTGGGCGGCGTCTCGGATGCCGTGCGCGAGGCAGGGCGGCTGACGCGCCTGGCCGAGGAGGAGGCGACCGCCGAGTCGGAGGCCCGGGACGAGGAGGAGCGCGCGCACCTGCTGACCTCCATGGGCGCCGCGGAGTCCGGGAAGATGCCGCCCAGCGTGCGCAGCGCCCTGCGGCGCCTGGAGGAGGACCAGAAGCGCCGCTCCAAGCGCGTGCGCACGGACACCCTGGACCGCTTCCTGATCGATCTGACCACGTTCTACCGCGATGCCCTCACGCTGCAGCTGCAGACCGGGTCGGAGCTGGTCAACCAGCACATCGCGGACTCGCTGCGCGATCACGCGCTGAACTCCACGCCCGAGGAGTCCCTCGAGCGCATCGACACGATCGCCCGCACCCGCACCAGGATCCGCACCAGCGCCGCCGCCGGACTGGCCTTCGAGGCCATGGCCGTCTCCCTGCTCTGAGGCCCGCCCGTCGGCGCGTCCCGTGCGCGCCGGGCCGGACCACGAACCCGCACCACAGATGGGATGCCCCCCGGATGAGCCACCGCCCCCGCCGCCGGATGCGGCTGGCCGCTGCCCTGGCCGTGTGCGCCCTGGCGCTGAGCGCCTGCACCGATGCCGACTCCCCCGCCGGGGGCCAGTCAGCACCCGAGGGCGCTGCGCAGGGCATGGACGAGTTCTACGCCCAGGAGCTCGACTGGGGATCGTGCGAGGACTCCGGCGGGATCTCCGGGTTCTTCGGCGGCGACGACCAGCAGTGCGCGCAGCTCACCGTGCCGGTGGACTACTCCGATCCCGAGGGCGAGACCACCACGGTGGCCATGGCGCAGCTTCCCTCGACCGGGGATGCCCCGGAGGGTGCGCTGGTCGTGAACCCCGGAGGACCGGGCGGCTCCGGGGTGGACCTGATCTCCCAGTCCGGTCCGCTGTTCGGCGACGATCTGCGCGCGGGCTACGACATCGTCTCCTTCGACCCTCGCGGCGTCTCCCGCTCGGACGAGATCCAGTGCTTCGACGACGACGCCGCCCTCGACGCATGGCGCTCCCAGCCCTCGCTCACGGGCCAGGACATCACGGCAGAGGATCTGCGCGAGGAGTACAGGGAGCTCGGCGAGGGCTGTGCAGAGCACTCGGGACCTGTGCTGGAGCACATGGACACGGCCTCCGTGGCCAAGGACCTGGACGTCATGCGCGCAGCCCTGGGCCAGGACCGGACCGACTACCTGGGCTTCTCCTACGGCACGCGCATCGGCGCCGAGTACGCCCGGCAGTTCCCGGATCGCGTGGGGCGGTTCGTCCTCGATGGTGCCGTCGATCCGCAGGCCTCGAACTCCGAGGTGGCCATGGGCCAGGCAGTGGGATTCGAGAGCGCGCTGCGGGACTTCATGGAGGACTGCACGCAGAACTCCGCCGACTGCTTCACGGACGGCTCCGCGGACGACGGCATGGAGGAGGTCCAGCAGATCCTGGCCCGCTCCGCGGACGAGGAGATCACCGGGCCCGACGGCCGACGCCTGACCCCCGTCCAGGTGGCCGAGGGCATCATCACGCCGCTGTACAGCACCGCCACCTACCCCAGGCTCAACCAGGCCCTGCGGGACGCCTCGGACGGCGACTACGACGCCCTCCAGGAGCTCTCCGACCTCAACCACGGGCGCCAGGAGGACGGGACGTACCACGGGAACTCGACCGTCGCCTTCAGCGCGGTCAACTGCCTGGACTCGACCGACGACTCGGTCACCGACCAGGACATGGCGGCCCAGCAGCAGGAGCTCACCGAGCGGGCGCCGACCTTCGGCCCCTACCTCGGCTACGCGGAGGCGGCCTGCCAGGGCTGGCCGTACGGACCGGTCGAGGAGGATCCGGACGAGCCGGCGGAGTACTCGGGCGACTCCGAGATCCTGGTCGTGGGCGGGACCGAGGACCCGGCGACCCCGTATGCCTGGTCCGAGGCCCTGACCGAGCAGCTGGGACGGGCCACCCTGCTCACCCGGGAGGGCATGGGCCACGTCTCCTACTCCTCGGGCAACGGGTGCATCGTCGAGGCGGTCGACGCCTATCTCCTCGAGGGCATCCTCCCGGAGGAGGGCACGGTCTGCCGGGACGCCGGCATCTGAGCGGAGGCCGCGCTCAGGAGGCGTGCGAGCGCAGCGGCAGCTCGAGCAGGCCGGGGATGTCGCGGATGGAGTCCACGACCGCGTCGGCACCCGAGGTGCGCAGGGAGTCCTCGCGGTGGGCTCCGGTCAGCACGCCCACGTTGGCGCGGGATCCCGCCCGGCGCCCGGAGAGCATGTCCGCGGCGGTGTCGCCCACGACCATGACCTCGCGGACGTCGGCGAGGTCCAGGGCCAACAGCGCCGTGAGGATCATGTCCGGGTAGGGGCGGCCGCGGCCGGCGTCGGAGGGGCACAGGCTCAGATCGGCCAGACCCATCCAGTCCAGGTGCTCCAGGATCTGGTTCTGGCTGTGGCGGTTGTAGCCGGTGGCCAGCACGACCTTCAGCCCGGACTCCCGCAGCCCCAGGATGACGTCCTCGGCGCCCGGGACGGCAGTGACGGCGTCGGTGCGCAGCAGCTCGTCGAACTGGCGCTCGAACTCGCGGCTGGCCTCGGCGGCGACGGCAGGCTCGTCCTCGAAGAGGTGCTGGAAGACGCGGACCTTGGACTGGCCCAGGGTGTCGCGCACGAAGCCGAGCATGCCCGTGAAGCGCGGCGAGTCCGCGGCGATGCCCAGCTTCTCGAGCGTGCGGGTGAAGGCGCGCTCCATGATCCCGTTGTCCTCGAAGGACGTCCCCGACATGTCGATGAACGCCAGGCGGAGATTGCGGACGATGTCTGGGCGGAGGGTCATCTGCGGTCCTTCAGCGATCGATGCCTGCTCAGCGCGCCGTGCAGCAGCGGTCTCGGAGCAGGAGGGGCCTCGCTCAGCACGAGGGGCTGCAGCGACCATGCTCTCCCCCGGTCCGAGCGCGGTCGCGGATTCGCACCGACGTGAGGGTGAACACACGACGAACACTCATGCATCTCGACCCGGCTTCGACGTCCGCACGGATGTGACCGGCCCGCCCGACGGTGCTAGGGTGTCATCCGCGCTGTGGCCCGCCGCGGTCCGGTCGCGCCGCCTTAGCTCAGTCGGTAGAGCGATTCACTCGTAATGAATAGGTCGCCGGTTCGATTCCGGCAGGCGGCTCCAGCAGAACCCCCAGATCCGATCCCGTGAGAACGGGACGGCCTGGGGGTTCTCTCACGACACGAGCCAGCCCGGAGCTCGCGGCAGATCCGATCTCCGCGGCAGCCCCCTGATCACCCCGTCGATCGCAGAGACGAGGGACAGAGCTGCGATGTCTGATGGACATCAACCTGCAAAGACATGCAACACCGGCAACCGAATCCTGGGCATCATCACACTTCAGGCCTAAGTTGAACCCTGGCGCGCCCTGCCCATCACGCGTCTCGCTCTGTCAGACGGACGGAGCTTCTCCCCCCGGAAGCCCGCCACGTCGACAGCTGAGCCCTAGGACGGCAATGATTCTCAGCTCTCCCTCTGCCACGACATCCACGCACAAGGCCTATGACTCCGTCTGGGTCGAGTTCGATTCCATCTGGCTGAAGCCCCGACTCGTCTTCGATGAGCGCACGCGCGACGCGTTCGATGCCTGCGCAGAGATCTGCAACACGGTGATGTGCGAGAGCATGGGAACCGCGCCGTCCGCGCAGCGCCCCCTGGTGCGCTGCGCGCTGCGCACGGACGGACCGGGGTCCTATCTCCTGAGCTTCGAGATCCCGGAAGAAGGCCCTGCGCTTCCGGAGCCGGACACCACCTCGCCCGCAAGGGGTCGCTGGAAGGCCAGAAAGCGCACCCAGGAAGCTCGGACCGCAAGCCAGCAGGACCCTGACCTGCAGCTCAGGCTCCTGTCGGCCACTCGCATCCTCGTGGAGATGCTGCTGGCGGTCGACACCATCTGCTCCACGCCCGCAGGCCAGCTCAGCGTGAACGAGCGGCGATGCAACCACGGGCACTTCGTGGAATTCGTCAACGGCGTCAGGGTCCTGAGGCATATACACCGGAATTCCTGGATGATGCTGTCGCAGCCGAGGATCCAGAAGCTGCTGAGCCGAGCCTTCGCTCCGTTCCAGGATGCCGAGCTCCACACCATGAGCGTGCGAGAGATCCCCCAGGAGGGGAGCCTCGGCGCCAGCTGGGTGGTCACAGCCAACCGTCGCCTGCAAGCTTTCGCGAATGGGGCACTGCTCGAGATGCCCGCTCTTCAGGGCACGATGCTCGGCGCCCAGCAGTTATCGGCCGAGCGCTCCTGAGCGACCCAACCCCGATTCACCCCGCCGTGAGCCGCCCGTCGACCAAGGTCAGCCGGCGGTCGTCGTCCTCCAGCAGCTCGGCCTCGTGCGTGACCAGCACCGTGGCGGTGCCGAAGCGCCGCGTCGCGTCTCGCAGCATCTGCATGACGGAGATCGAGCGCTCGTGATCCAGCGCGGCCGTGGGCTCGTCGACGAGCATCACCGACGGGCTCGACATCAGCGCCCGGCCGATGTTGACCCGCTGCTGCTGACCGCCCGAGAGCTGGTGGGGCCTGCGACCGGCGGCGGCCTCCAGCCCGAGCAGCTCGAACAGCTCGTCGGCGCGCCTGGCCGCCTCCCGGCGCCGGCGCCGATCCTGTCCGCCGATGTGCGCGGTGAGCAGCAGCTGCTCCCGAGCGGTCAGCGAGGCCAGCAGATTGGGCTGCTGGAACACGACGCCCACCCGGGTCCGGCGCATCTCGGCGCGCTGCTCTGGGGTCATCTGCACGACGTCGCGGCCGTCGATCAGCACCTGCCCCGAGCTCGCTCCGACCAGACCGGCCACGACGGACAGCAGGGAGGACTTGCCCGATCCCGACGGCCCCGTGACCGCGGTGAGGACCCCGGCGGGTGCCTCCATGGAAACGCCGTCGAGGGCGTGGACCACTCGGGGGCGCCCGTCGTCGTCCTGGCCGTCGGGCCAGCTGAGGCGGACGTCGCGCAGCCGCAGCGCGGCTGCGGAATCGACGCGCTCAGCAGCCTCGGCGGACTGCCAGGGGGCGGGGGCGGTGGACAGCACAGTCATGTCGGGCTCCTTCGGAAGCAGAGGGCGGAAAGCGGGCAGGGGCTCAAGCCGCGGACAGCGCGATCTGCGGGTCCACGCGAGCGACCCGGCGCACGGCCAGCAGCGCGGCGGCCAAGCCGAGCAGCAGGATCCCCAGGGCGGGCACCAGGGTGGTGGTCGGCGTGAGGCTGAACGGCACCGCTCCTGTCACCAGGGCGCCGCCGAGGCCGCCGAGCACCAGTCCGAGCGCGGTTCCGCCCAGCAGGACGGCCGCCGACTGGGCCAGCGCATCGCGCAGCACCCAGCCGCGAGAGGCCCCCAGGGCGCGCAGGATCGCGACCTCACGGGTGCGCTGGATGCTCCACACGGTCAGGAACGCGATCACCACGAGCGCGCCGATGCCGTAGAGGAAGGCCTGCATCATCAGCAGGGAGCCGCGCTCCGAGCTGTAGGCGGGCAGTGCCGCGAAGGAGTCGCGCGTGCCGGCGCTCCAGGTGCCTGCGGCCTCGTCCTGATCGGTCATCCGATCCTCGAGCTCGCTGCCGTTCAGGCCGTCGGCAGGGAAGACGGCCAGCGCGCTGCTCTGGCCGTCGCCCATGCGCAGCAGCTGCGCGGAGTCCTCGGTCGAGGTCCACACCACCGGAGAGTGCGAGTACCACTCATCGGCCGCGATGCCGATGACCGTCAGCTTCAGCGCACCCGCGTCCAGCTCGTCGCCGACACCGACGCCCAGCGACTGGGCCGTCTCCTGCGACAGGACGGTCTGCCCGGCCCCCGGACGGGCCCGTCCTTCGAGGATCTCGAGGTCCGGGGCCAGCTCGGTGCCCGGCTGCAGGGCGAGCACGGCAGCCGAGGCCGAGGCGCCGTCGTGCTCGAGCTGAGCGCGCCCGACGTCGAAGCGCTCGGCGGCCTCGACGCCCTCGGCGCGGGCCCATGACCCGGCCTGCTGGGCGTCGACGCGCGAATCGCTGTAGGAGGGATCCTCGCCGTCGCTGCCCGCGGCCAGGACGATGCGCGGGGCCTCGAGCGCCTCGAGGGCGGAGGTGGACTGGCGGCCCAGACCGTCGGTCAGGCCGGTGAGCATGACGACGAGCAGCGTGATCATGGCGACCACGGAGCCGATCAGGGCGAAGCGACCGCGCGCGAAGCGCAGATCGCGCAGGGAGAGGAACATGCTGGTCACTCCTGGCGGATGGTTCGAGGGGCCGGGTGCCTTCCCGGCGCTGTGCGATGGCTCCACTGTCCGCCGCGGCAGGTCGCGGGCGCATCGGACGGCGGTGGGGTCCTGAGCGCACCGAACGGCGCACCCCGGGATCAGCCGATCGGCTGATGCCCCGTCCGGCAGGATCCGTAGGCTGGAGCGATGACCACCTCCGCCGCCGACCGGGCCCTCGGCCCGGACTCCGACGGGGCCGCAGCGACTCCCGCCGTGCTGCGGGCCATGCGCGTGATCCTGCACGTGAGCTTCGCCGGGCTGCTGGGACTGGCAGTGGGCCGGTTCCTGATCGGCGCCTCCTGGCCCGGCGCCCTGTGGCCGCTGGCCCTGTCCCTGCTGCTGGGCCTCGCCTATCTGAGCGGCACCGTCGCGGAGCATCGGGCCTTCCTCGGCGTCCGTCCCCGTGCGCGCCCGGCCAGCGCGGGCGTGTGGCTGGCGGCGGTGCTCGTGCTGTGGTGCCTGCTTGCTCTGCGCGCACCGGACTTCTCCTGGGTGGTCTTCCCGCTGTTCTTCGTCGTCCAGGCCGTGCTGCCAACGATGCCGAGCCTGATTGCGGTCGCCGGGCTCACCGCGGTGGTGATCGCCACCCAGGCTCTGCACGCAGGCACGGGGGGCTTCGGCACCGGACAGGTCATCGGCCCGGTCCTCGGCGCGGTGTTCGCCGTGATCGCGGCCTGGGCCTACCGGGCCCTGTGGCGAGATGCCCAGCGCCACCGCCGCACCGTCGTCGCGCTGCAGGCCGCCAGGGAGGAGCTCGCCCACCGCGAGCACCGCGCGGGGGTGCTCGCCGAGCGCGACCGGCTCTCCCGCGAGATCCACGACACCCTGGCCCAGGGCCTCGCCTCGATCGTGCTGTTCTCCCGCGCCGCCCAGGACTCCCTGGCGCAGGATCGCCCGGACGCCGCCGCCGAGCAGCTGCAAGTCCTGGAGTCGACGGCTTCGGCCGATCTCGCGGAGGCCCGTCGCTTCGTCCAGGGCCTGGCCTCGCCGCGCCTGGCCGCCGGGCTCGAATCGGCCCTGCGCGATCTGGTCGACGGCCTGCAGGGGCGTGCCGAGTCCGCAGGCACCGACCTGAGCGTCTCCCTGCGGGTAGAGGGAGAGCCCCGGGACCTGGAGCAGGCGACCGAGGCCGTGCTCCTGCGCGCGGCCCAGACCTGCCTGAGCAACGTCGAAACCCATGCCCGCGCCTCCCGCGCGGCCGTCACCCTGGCCTACTGGCCGGAGACGGTGACCCTGGACGTCGTCGACGACGGCGTGGGATTCGACGCCGCAGCGCCGCACAGGCCCGGGCGCGACGGCGGCTACGGCCTGCCCCACCTGCGCCGACGTGCGCGCGAGCTCGGCGGGCGGCTGTCGATCGAGTCGCGCCCGGGAGCCGGCACGGCAGCGGCTCTGCAGCTGCCCGCGCCCGTCGCCCGGCCGAGCACACCGCAGCAGCCCTCGAAGGATCGAGACCGGACATGACCCACCCCGCCCCGACGACCGAGACCCCTCTGGGCCTGCTGCTCGTGGACGACCACCCCGTCGTGCGCGCCGGGCTGAAGGCTCTGCTCGAGGCCGACGGCACGCTCGCGGTCCTCGCGGAGGCAGGCGACGGGGCCCAAGCCCTGGCCGCCCTCGACGACCAGCACGTGGACGTCGTGATCATGGACCTGCAGATGCCGACCATGGATGGGCCCACGGCCATCCGCAGGCTCCGCGACCGCGGCGGGCCTCCCGTCCTGGTCCTGACCACCTACGAGACGCAGGCGGACATCGTCTCCGCGCTGGAGGCCGGAGCTACCGGCTATCTGCTCAAGGACTCCCCCGCCGAGCAGCTGCGAGAGGCCGTGCGCCAGACCGCGCAGGGTCGCTCCGTGCTGGCGCCGTCGGTGACCCAGCAGCTCGTGCAGCGGGCGGCTCGCCCGGCGCAGAGCCTCAGCGCACGGGAGATCGAGATCCTGCAGGGACTGGCCACGGGTGCAAGCAACCGCGAGCTGGCAGCGCAGCTCGTGATCTCCGAGGCCACCGTCAAGACGCACCTGCTGCACGTCTACGACAAGCTCGGCGTGGACAACCGGACCGCCGCCGTGCACCGGGCCAGGGAGCAGCGGCTCATCTGAGCCCGAGGGCGCGGGCTGCGGATCAGCAGGCAACCGCTGCAGCTGCCTCAGAGCGATGCGTCCGGGCAGCTCGCCTTCGGCGACGGCGCTGCGGCCGTTCGCCTCAGACCGCCCCGTGCTCCTGCACCAGCGCCTCGCCGCGCACGATGTGCCCGCCGACGGCCTCGGCGCGCCGCCGCACGGCCTCCAGGCGCTGGGCGCGGGCCGTCTCCGGGTCGATGCCCGGCGTGCGGAAGCGGGCCAGCGCCAGCGCTTCGGCCGCCTGGGCCATGTCATTGCCCGCCCGTGACAGCTCCCGATGGAGGTCATTGAGCCAGCCGCCCTCGGAGCCGGGGATGTCCTGGTCGTTCGTGGGCGCCATCGCCTGCGCGGCCGTGCACAGCGCGCGCACCCGGGGGAGCAGATCGGCCAGCTCGTTGGCCGCGGGGACGGCCGCGGCCTGCAGGCCGGCGTCCTGGATCTGCTCGAGCACCTGGTGAAAGCGATCGAGCCCGCGCCGGAACCGGTCATGGGCGCGACGCCACACGCCCAGACCCAACTGCTTCTCATCGCGGCGCTGTGCCCGATGCTCGCTGAGGAATCCCATAGACCTCCATGATGACACGTCGTCACCATCCGGGACGATGCGATTCCGGCGCCCCACGAACCAGTGGCCCCGCGGTGTGCTTCTCGAGCTCGAGACGCACACCACAGGGCCACTGGAGGCAGAACCTGGCGCCCCGCTTCAGCAGCAGCGGCCCTCCGGGTGGCGCTCCTGCCAGTCCTGCCAGCTGCGCCAGAACTCGCGCTCGGTCATGGGCTTCTCCCCCTCGCACCCGTGGGCGCGGTGGTGCTCCAGATAGCGCTGGTACTTGTCGGCGCCCAGCACACCGTCGGCGAACCGCTTCAGCGAGGACACCGCCTCGAGGATCGACGTCATCTGGTCCTCTCCTCCTCTCGTCGTGCCGTGCGATGGCCGCGCTCGTCGTCGGGGTCGTCTCCCGACGACGAGCGCCGCCTCAGTGCCCGTGCCCCGACAGTCCGCCGGGAGTGCGCTGCTCGATCGGGATCTGCTCCCAGCGCTGGGCCAGCTGCTTCTCCGACGGCGTCGTGATGAAGCCGGCCGGAGCATAGAACCGGGACTCGACGTACGGGTCCTCGTGCCCGACGGCCTGCCCGCTGAGATCCTGCACGCCGATCTTCCCGTGCGCGCGGTAGTGCTGGATCGTGCGGATGACGGCCATGACCACGACCGTGATCGTCAGCACCACGAACAGGATGGACAGGGTGCCCTGCACGGTCGTGTTGCGCACGACCGCCTCCATGGCCTCCGTCGTCTGCGCGGTGCCGTGGCTCGTCTCGCCATCGGCCAGCGCCTTGCGGAAGGCCGCGTTGTTCGCCCAGTAGCCGATCGCGGGGTTCGAGGAGAAGATCTTCTGCCACGAGCCCGTGACCGTCACGGCGAAGTCGAAGGCCAGCGGGACGATGATGATCCACAGGTAGCCGAAGCGGCCTCGGGAGGCGGCGATCGTCAGGCAGACCGCCAGCGCGATCGCGGCCAGCAGCTGATTGGCGATGCCGAACAGCGGGTAGAAGGTGTTGATGCCGCCCAGCGGGTCGGTGACGCCGAGGATCAGGATCGATCCCCAGCCGGCCACCATCAGCGCCGTGGTCAGCCACGCTCCCAGCCGCCAGTCCGGGTCGCGGAAGCGCGGGATGAAGTTGCCGAGCGAATCGCTGAGCATGAAGCGGGCCACACGGGTGCCGGCGTCGACGGCGGTGAGGATGAACAGCGCCTCGAACATGATCGCGAAGTGGTACCAGAAGCTCATCATGGAGGCTCCGCCGAACCACTGGTTCATGATCCCGGCCAGGCCCACAGCGAGGGTGGGCGCGCCGCCGGTGCGCGAGACGATCGACTCCTCGCCCACGGCGTCTGCCGTGCCCTGGATCTGCTCCGGTGTGACGTCCACACCGGCCAGTCCCAGCGAGTTCACCCAGGCCACGGCACCCTCGACCGTGCCGCCGGTGGCGGCGGGCGAGGAGTTCATGGCGAAGTAGATGCCCCGGTCGATCGAGATCGCAGCGACCAGCGCCATGATCGCCACGAAGGACTCCATGAGCATGCCGCCGTAGCCGATCAGGCGCGTCTGGCGCTCCTTCTCGATCATCTTGGGGGTGGTGCCCGAGGCGATCAGCGCGTGGAACCCGGACAGGGCGCCGCAGGCGATCGTGACGAACAGGAACGGGAACAGCGCGCCGGAGAACACGGGGCCGTCGGTGCGCCCGGCGAACTCCGAGACCGCCGGCACCGAGATCTCCGGACGGACGACGACGATGGCCACCGCCAGCAGGAGGATGGTGCCGACCTTCATGAAGGTCGAGAGGTAGTCGCGCGGGCTCAGCAGCAGCCACACGGGCAGCACGGCGGCGACGAAGCCGTAGATGATCACGAACCACGCCAGCGTCACGCGCTCCAGGGTGAACAGCTGGACGCCCCAGTCGGTGTCGGCGACCCACCCGCCGGCCACGATCGCGAGCATCAGCAGCGCGAAGCCGACGATGGAGATCTCCAGGACTTTGCCCGGGCGGATGTAGCGCAGGTAGATGCCCATGAACAGCGCGATCGGGATGGTCATGCCCACCGAGAAGACGCCCCACGGGGACTCGCCCAGAGCGTTGACGACCACCAGGGCCAGGATGGCCACGATGATGATCATGATCACGAGGGTCGCGATGATCGCCGCCCAGCCGCCGACCGGTCCGAGCTCGTCCTTGGCCATCTGGCCCAGGGAACGGCCGCCGCGGCGCATGGAGAAGAACAGCACCAGGTAGTCCTGGACCGCACCGGCGAGGATCACGCCGACGATGATCCAGATGGTCCCGGGCAGGTAGCCCATCTGGGCGGCCAGCACGGGGCCGACCAGCGGGCCGGCGCCGGCGATCGCGGCGAAGTGGTGGCCGTAGAGCACGCGTCGGTCCGTGGCCAGGTAGTCGCGGCCGTTGGCCTTGTACTCCGCCGGGGTGGCGCGGAAGTCGTCGGGCTGGGCGAGCTTGCGCTCGATGAACTTGGAGTAGAACCGGTAGGCGATGAAGTAGCTGCAGACCGCTGCCAGCACGAACCAGATCGCGTTGACGGTCTCGCCGCGCACGATCGCCAGCATGACCCAGGCCAGTCCGCCCACCAGGGCGATGGCGACCCACAGGGCGATCTTGGCCGGGGTCCACTTGGCCTGCTCGGCCTCGAGGACCTCGGGTTCGACGGCGGCCGGAGGAAGGTCGGTGCGCGGATCCGGGGTGCCGGATCCGCCGGATCCGGGCGGTGTGACGGTGGTGCTCATGGAAGGCTCCTGGTGAGGGAGAGGGGAAGGCGCGGCCTCGACTGGAGGGCCGGGGCCGCGCACCTGTCACCGGGAGTCTAAGCCGAGGTGATCCGCTTCACGGGGCGGGTGCCGCGGGCGGGCCGCCGCCCCGCAGGCCATCGATCACGGGGTCAGCAGGATCTTGCCGATGTGCGTCCCCGAGTCGAAGTGCTCATGCGCCTGCGCCGCCTGATCGAGCGGGAACTCCCTGTCGACCACAGCGCGGATCTGGCCGGAGGCCACGAGCGGCCAGACGTGCTCGTGGACCTGCGCCATGATCCGAGCCTTCTGATCCGCCGGCCGAGCACGCAGCGTGGTGGCCACGAGATGCTGGCGCTTCACCATGAAGGAGCCCAGATCGATCTCGGCCTTCCGACCGCCCTGCAGCCCGATGATGATCAGCGTCCCGTCCACCGCCAGCGCCTTGAGGTTCGGCTCGAGGTACTTGGCGCCGACGACGTCGAAGATGACCTCCGGGCCGCGGCCATCGGTCAGCTCCTTCACCCGGCCCACGAAGTCCTCCTGGTCGTAGCGGATGGCCTCCGCGCCGAGCTCGCGGACGAACTCGGCCTTGGCCTCGGAGCTCACGGTGGTGATCACGCGCATGCCGATCGAACGGGCGATCTGGATGGCCGCCGTGCCGATGCCGCCCGTGCCGCCGTGCAGCAGCAGCGTCTGCCCGGACCGAGCACCGGCCTCCATCACGAGATTCGACCAGACGGTGGCCAGCACCTCGGGCAGCGCGGCGGCATCCGTCATGGACAGGGCATCCGACACTGGCAGGACGTTCGCCGCCGGGGCGACGACCTCCTCGGCGTAGCCTCCCGAGTCCACCAGGGCGCAGACACGGGCCCCGGGCACCAGGACGTCTCCGGACAGGGCGTGCTGCGGGGCCTCGGCGCCGACTTCGAGCACGCGGCCGGAGATCTCGAGTCCGTAGATCGCGGAGCCGCCGTCGGGGACCTTGTAATGACCGGTTCTCTGGAGGACATCGGCGCGGTTGATCCCGGCATGCTCGACGCGGATGCGGATCCCGTGGTCGGTGAGCTCGGGGACGGGCTGATCGGTCACGGTCAGGACCTCGGGCCCTCCGTGGTCGGCTTCGGCGACTGCGCGCATTTCTACCTCTTTCGAATTTATGGCATCAAATAGGAACACTCAATTTCATGCACAATGTATCAATTTGTGCCCTGGTTCCTCAAGTGTGGGCCGATATATCCAATGTAGATTTTTTCAGTATTTCCGCCATCGAAATAGTAGTGGATTCTCGGTGTCACCATTCCAACTTTACTCAGCTTGAAGTGGGCCCCCATGTATACTCGCCCAGCAGCTTCAACCTCCGTCGGCACCGGAAACACTCGCTCTCGCCCGTATTGATTCTCCGTGGATTCACTCTCTCCAGCAGCATGCTTTCCCGGCGATATACTGAGATACCCCTCGGGAGAATTACTGAGATAATCATGGACTCCACCCGAGAACTTTTCATCACTTCTTGCCCTGAGGTAATCAACACACACTAGGAGGCATTGCCATGCCCCCAAAACAATTCGCCCGTTGGTATCATACCTAGATAGCGACTCCATTGTTCCCACATCCCCCGTGAAGACAACTCCATGCTGTTCGAGATCAGCGATCCTATCTCCCAGATCCTCCATGTTCTCCGGCACGTCCGATATAGATGGAAGATCAACCTCGGAGAACGCTGATTCGCCATCCTCAAAGGTAAGCAGCCTTGTCTGTAATGCAACTTTCTCTTGACTGAGCCGAAATGATTCGCGCTCTTTGAGGACAATGCTCTGGTCATACTCGGCCAACAACGCTTCGTACGCTTGCTCATTCTCCTCAAGTTCAAAGACTTGAGCTTGAAGTCCGGTAATGCGGACCTCAATTTCACTGGCCGCCGCACCCAGTGAGTTTTTAAATTCTATCGCCTCAGCCACTTCCAAGAGCTGCTCATCAGTCACCTCTGAAATTTCCAACCACGACTTAACCAGCTCAATCTGGCCGCGTAGCTTCTCGATTTCACTTCCGCCACCTATTGCATTCGTAGCAGCTGCGCTTTCGGCCTCCATTCGGGGAGCCTTCGTAGACCCACGGTCTAGCCTGAGCCTGCTTAGGAGCTTCTGATCCGAGGCCATCTCCAACAGATGGAGCGCATCCAGAACCTCCTTGGGAATCGGGAGCGCTGAGACCTGCGAACGCGCAGCAACTCCCAAAATTCTAGCAACTCGTCCAGGTCGCTCCTCTACCAACCGTGAGGTTCCTAGAAAGCGGTGACGACTTGCCGATTCCGGTGATTCAAAATCAAGCTTCGGCTCAAACGTTCTAATAGACCACGGGCTGACATTGAAGCCCGATGGGACGATGTCATTAAATTTTCGAGTCGCCTCGGAGTCGAGTATTGCAACCCCTCCCACACCAAATACTTCACGTCCCCACTCTTTCAAGCCCGCCTCAAAGAGTTGTTGAAATTCAGAGTCACCGGTCGACCCCACCAACATGAGTGGTACACGACGACCTTCATCCTTCAGGGATGCTATCAACCCATCGACGTCAGCTACTCCAAGTATTGCAGGCTCGGCTCGCATTCTCCATTGTGCATCAAAAAATGGAAAGCGGCGCATCAGTGACCTGGCGATGCGAGGAACATTTACGTAGGACCGCTTGTCATTACGAATATCGATCCAGACCCAGGGAAGCGTCCCGCCATGCGCCACAATAGATGTAGAATATGTTGGCGTCTCTGGGTCGGCAGGATTCGGCGATTCAATTAGATGCAGCTTGAATATTTCGCGATCGGCGCCTGCTCTCTGCGTCTCCGCAACAAATCGACCATCGTCGGATTCGCTCTTTTCATCCTGCCTTACACTGACACCAAGGTTTTTGACATTGATCCAATCCTGGATTTCGTGCAGGACTTCTCCAAAATCAACCCCTCGGCCCGCCGCCAAAAATGTCCGGTAAGAATCACCAGCCCAGGTGACCTCATTTCTTGCAGTCGAGCCTCTACCGCGAGACACAAAATGACCCCCGACTGGGGCATCCACTCGCGGACTTTGCCCGCGTACAAGTTTGGAAATATCCGAGGGCTTCGGCACAGCTGACTCCGGCCCCGCTTCCAGGGCGGCGGACTTAGCGGAAGCAGTGGAAGGCGAAGGCAGGACTCGATTCGAAGCTTGATTGATTCCCTTACTGGTACTAGCGGCTTCCTCAACTTTCGAGACAGAGCGTGGACCAGTTTGCTCATTTCGCGGATTGTTCCGCTCATACCGTGTAGTGCGGCCTCCAAAGCTCTCCGCTTCGGCAGACCCGAAGGCGCCTTCCCCAGGCGCCCGATTACTGTTAACGTCTAGAGTCGAACTCCTCCGCCTCGTTGCATCGTTTTTTTGAACTACACGTTCGGATGCATTATGCGCATATGGATTCATCGCGAAATTCTTGACGGCCCGCAGTCCCAGGGCGCTGTAATTGGCCTTATTCGCGCGAGCAAGTAGCCGAAATGATTCTTTTTTTAGTATATCGATTTCGTTTCGCGATAACCCCCACTTTTCAGCCTTGCTGATTTGCCTGCGAATCCTACTAAGTTCAATATCAATTTCATATATTTCTTCGTGCACTTCAGCTCCTCAGAAAAACTACCCGCATTCGACCTTGTTCCATGGTTAGCCTACACGCGACACGCGCGAGAATACATATCCATGGGAGTCATTCTTCAAATTCTCGCTCGATGCGAGCCAACCACAGATTCGCTTCCTGTGCGTCCAGGTGGGATACTGGCGCTGTGCGGGCGGTGCATGCCGACCCGTCACGGGAAGGTTGTCCGAGCGGCCGAAGGAGACGGTCTTGAAAACCGTTGTGCAGCGACCCTGCACCAAGGGTTCGAATCCCTTACCTTCCGCGCAGAGCAGCTGAGAGCCCCGACCCCCGCGGTCGGGGCTCTCGCCGCATCACCTGCGGTAGTTTCATCGCCATGGACCAGACGCCGCCCGCCCCCGCCGACAGCCGCTCCCGACGCCACGAGGTGACGCTGCGGTTCCTGGCAGCGCCCACCGATGAGGGGCATTCCGGGACCGTCGACGCCGGCCGGGTCCTGGAGTGGGTGGACAAGGCCGCCTTCGCCGCGGCAGCCGCCTGGTCGGGCTCCTACTGCGTGACCGCCTACGTGGGCAACATCCACTTCGAGTACCCCGTGCAGGTCGGCGAGATGGTCGAGGTGACCGGCACGGTGCTGACCACGGGCCGGTCCTCCATGCACATCAACACCGTGGTGCGCTCGGGCGATCCCAAGACGGGCGAGCTCGAGCAGCGGGCCCGGTGCCTGACGATCTTCGTGGCCGTCGACGGCAGCGGGAAGTCCACGCCCGTGCCGAGCTTCGAGCCGCGGGGCCTGGAGCAGGAGCTGGCCCGTGACTACGCGCTCTCGCGCATCCCGATCCGCGAGGAGATCACCGCCGAGATCGCCCGCCAGGACTTCAGCGCGGAGGGCACCGGCGAGCGCGAGGTCCTGCGCTTCCTGGCCGCCCCCACCGATGTGAACTGGGGCGGCAAGGTCCACGGCGGCATCGTCATGGAATGGATCGACGAGGCCGCATATCTCTGTGCGACCCGCTACTGCGGCCGGGACACCGTGGCCGTGTTCTCCGGCGGCATCCGCTTCATGCGCCCCCTGCACATCGGGGATCTGGTCGAGGTCGACGCCCGCCTGATCTACACCGGGACCAAGGGCATGCACATCGCCGTGGAGGTCCGCTCCGGGGATCCGAAGTCCCGCGAGCTGGAGGTCACCACCAACTGCCTGACAGTCATGGTGGCCCGCGACGAGGAGGGCACCTCCGTGCCCGTCCCCGCCTGGGAGCCGGTGACCGAGGCGGATAAGCGGCTGTGGCAGCACGCACGCACGCTGCTCGAGATCCGCAGCCGCGCCCAGGGCAATCGGCTGCCGAATCACCTGCTGGAGGAGTCCGGCGAGTCGACGACGTCCGCCTGAGGCCACGCGGCGCCGGGAGGCTCAGCGCCGCGGCACGACCAGCCGCACGGTCCCGGAGACCAAGCTCTCGAGCGGGCCGGGGCCTTCCCCGCCGGCCCGCCACAGCGCGGCGAGCCCCAGCAGCAGGAGCACCTGCAGCACGTACAGGTCGGTCAGCTCGGACAGGATCACGTGCAGCGTGTACATGCTCAGCGGCATGGAGCCGGCCGCGAGCACGGGCATCAGCAGGCGGGTGCGCTCCCCTATCGCCAGGCAGATCAGAACGCACACGGCGATGACCGCCGCCGCGATGCCCGAGGTGAAGACCAGGTCGAAGGTCGTCGACGAGTGCGGACCGACCGTGACCAGCCACCACCACGTGGTCGTGGGCGTGGTCCCGTGGCTGCCGATGGTCTGCGCGGCATACGGCGAGCCCCAGGCCAGCGGCGACAGACCGGAGCCGGCGCGCTCGAGGGCCTCGTGCCCGCCTGCGGACAGCAGCAGCTGCGAGCTCACCCAGGCCGCGACGGCCAGCAGGGCGCCGACGGCCCCTGCCCAGGCGGCCGTGGCGGCGCTGCGCCAGTCGAGCCGGGCCAGGAGCAGCCCCACGAGGAGGTAGCCCATCCACTGCAGCACCGGGTAGTAGCCGGTGAGCAGCACGCCGATGACCAGCTCACCCGGCTGAGCCAGGTGGGAGAGCTCGGGCGCTTCGGCGGCGCGCTGGAGGCCGAGCCCGCCGCGGATCAGGTGGGAGGCCACCGGTGAGACCACCAGCCAGAACACGGTCGTGGCCGCCAGACACCGGGTCGGAAGCCGCAGAACCAGCGGGGCGAGCAGGAACAGTACGCCGTAGTTCACCAGGACCACCGCGATCGAGCTCGACAGCGATCCCAGCACGAGTCCGAGGATCGCGATCAGCACGCCGCGCACCGCCAGTGAGGCAGCCGCGTCGCGCCAGCGCCCATAGCGCCGCGTGGACAGCTCGACGGAGAACCCGGCCAGCACCGCGAACAGGGCTGCCGCCTTGCCCGCGATCAGCCCGACGGGCTGCGGATCACCAGCCGCATCCACCAGGTCCATCGTGTGGGTGGCCATCATCCCGAGCAGGGCGACGGCCCGCGCCAGATCGATGCCGAGCATGCGGGCCCCCGGGTCCGGGCGCGTCGGGGGGCTCGAGGGCTCGGAGGCGATGAGGGGCACGCCCTCACTGTGCCTCACATGCTCGGGCCTCGGCCACGCGAGCCCGTCGCACCGCTAGGATCGACGGTGCGGCGCGCAGGTCGTGGGACCTGCACCGCTGAATGACCCCACACGGGAGCCCGGGCACGGGCTGAGAGGAAGCTGACGCGGCTTCGACCGTCGAACCTGCTCCGGTTCATACCGGCGAAGGAAGTGAGAGCTCGATGCCTTCTGCACCCCTGTCCGCCCCCGCGACCGCATCCTCCGACGGGCGCCCTCCCGCACCGACCCGCCGCGCGATCCGCGGCGGGATCATGGGCAACTACGTCGACCAGTTCGACATCTTCCTGCCCGTGATCGCCCTGGCTCCGGTGTCGGCGCAGCTGTTCGGCGATCATGACATCGTGCGCAATGCTGGCCTGATCTTCGTGGCCACCCTGCTGGGCCGCCCGCTCGGGGCCATGATCTTCGGCCCGATCGCCGACCGCGCGGGCCGGGTGCTCATCACCCAGGTCGCCCTCGCCGGCATCTGCCTCACGACCCTGCTGATCGCCCTGGTCCCCGGGCACGAGGTGCTCGGCGCGGGCACGTTCCTGGCGGTGCTGGCGCTGCGCCTCCTGGGCGGGATCTTCCTGGGCGGGGAGTACACCTCGGCGATCCCGCTGGCCATGGAGTGGGCGCGCCCGCGCTCACGCGGTCGTCTCAGCGGGATGATCATGGCGATGTCGCCGCTGGCCAACGCCAGCATCGCCGCCGTCACCTTCCTCCTCCTGCTGCTGCTGGACGACAGCGAGTACGCCGCCTGGGGCTGGCGGCTGCCGTTCCTGCTCGGCGCCGCCCTGGCCGCTGCCATGCTGATCTACTACCGCCACATGGTCGAGGAGGCTCCGCAGCGTCGTCGCCCGGCCCGTTCCGCACACCCGCTGGCGCAGCTCGTCAGGGGCAGCAGCCGCCGGTCGCTGCGGCAGGTCCTCGTGCTGATGACCGGGCTGTGGCTGCTCACCTACATGGCAGTGCCCACCCTGACCGCCCAGCTCTCGCGCAGGCCGCAGCTCGAGCCGCAGACCGTCTCCCTCGTCATGCTGGGCGCGACGGCCGTGTCCGCGCTGGCCATGGCCGGGGCGGGTGCGCTGTCCAGTCGGATCGGGCGGCGCCGGTTCTTCGTGGGCTTCGGTCTGCTCTGCGCAGCGGTCTCTCCCGTCATCCTCCTGGCGCTGCTGTCCGGGGCCCTCGGAGCCGGCATCGGCACGGTGCTGCTGCTGGCAGCCGCGCTGCAGGTCACGACGGTGACCGGCTACGGGCCGGTGGGCGCCTATCTGACGGAGCGCTTCCCCGACGAGATCCGGGCCAGCGGATACGGGGTGGCCTACAGCATCTCGATCGTGCTGCCCGCGCTCTACCCCTACTACCTGCCGCCGCTGCAGCAGCTGCTCGGGCCGCACGCGGCGATCGCCGCGGTGCTCGCGGTGGGCGGGCTCCTGGTGGCCCTCGGCGGGCTGCTCGGCCCCGAGCCGGATCGGTCGGGTCCGCTGCCCGACTGATCGGCAGATCGCGGCTCACAGGCAACTGCCAGCCGCCTGAGGCCCTCGGCGGCGGGGCCGTGAGCGGGACAAGCGCATCATGTACGACGTGATCGCACTGCCCTCCCGCGCCGCCGCCTGGCTGCTGGCCGGATCCCCCTCCGCCTCCTACGGAGCCCCGCATCGCCGACCCGATCGCGACGAGAAGACCCATTCCTGGTGGAAGGTCATGTGCCTGTCCGGCGTGGACTACTTCTCCACCCTGGGCTATCAGCCCGGCATCGCGATCCTGGCCGCCGGGCTGATCTCTCCGCTGGCCACCCTGGTGCTGGTGGCGGTGACGCTGTTCGGCGCGCTGCCGGTCTACCGGTGGGTGGCGGTGGCCTCCCCGCACGGCGCCGGCTCCATCCGGATGCTCGAGACGCTGCTGCCGCGCTGGAGCGGCAAGGTGCTGGTCCTGTGCCTGCTCGGCTTCGCGATCACGGACTTCGTCATCACCATGACCCTGTCCTCGGCCGATGCCGCCGTGCACATCGTCGAGAATCCGCACGTGCCGGCCGAGGCGCAGCACTGGCAGTTCTGGGTGACCGTCGGGCTGCTCCTGCTGCTGGGCGCGGTGTTCATGGCCGGGTTCTCGGAGGCCATCAGCGTGGCCGTCGTCCTGGTCCCCGTGTATCTGAGCCTCAACGCCGTGGTGCTGGCGGTGGGCTGGTGGCAGATCGCCCGCTCGCAGGAGATCGGATTCGCGCAGTGGTGGCATGCGGCGCTGAGCCAGCACTCCTCGCCCTGGGCGGCGGTCGCCGTGGCTGCCCTGGTGTTCCCCAAGCTGGCGCTGGGCCTGTCCGGCTTCGAGACCGGGGTCTCCGTGATGCCCCTGGTGCGCACCTCGCGGGGCCTGCGGGGCCGCGTGGAGGGCACCCGACGACTGCTCACGACCGCTGCGCTGATCATGGCCGGGTTCCTGCTGACCTCGTCGCTGGTGTGCACGATCCTGATCCCGGCCGGGGACTTCGAGCCCGGCGGCGCTGCCAACGGGCGGGCCCTGGCCTACCTGGCGCACAGCCTGCTGGGCGAGACCTTCGGGTCGGTCTACGACCTGTCGACGGTGCTGATCCTGTGGTTCGCGGGCGCCTCGGCGATGGCCGGTCTGCTCAACCTCATCCCGCGCTACCTGCCGCGCTACGGCATGGCGCCCGAGTGGACCCGCGCTCCGCGGCCGCTGGTGCTCACGATCCTGGCCGCTGCCCTGGTCGTCACGGCGGTCTTCCGCGCCGACGTGGATGCGCAGGGCGGGGCCTACGCGACCGGGGTGCTGGTGCTGATGCTCTCGGCCTCCTTCGCCTCGACCCTGTCGGCCGGAAAGCGGGGGCACCGACGCGCCGCCGTGGGATTCGCGGCGATCACTGTGGTGATCGCCTACACGACCGCCGACAACATGATCAGCCGCCCCGATGGCCTCCACGTGGCCCTCGTGTTCATCGCGGCCCTGCTGGCGGCGTCGTTCGCCTCGCGGGTCTGGCGGGCCTCGGAGCTGCGGATCCGCAGCATCGATTTCGACGAGACCTCCCAGGACTGGCTGCGCAGCTGCCGCGGCCGCACGGTGCGGCTGATCGCGCACCGGCCGCGCACCCAGCTGGGCGCAGCAGGGGCCCAGGCCCAGCAGCTCCTGCTCAGCGACCCCGACCTGGCCGAGAAGCTGCGCGACGAGCGCGAATGGCATCGCCTTCCCTCGGCCGACGGCGTCCTGTTCGTGGAGGTGACCCTGCGCGATCCATCGGACTTCGAGGACCGGCTGCGCGTGAGCGCCCACGAGATCGACGGCCACCGCGTCCTGCGCGCCGAGGGCTCGTCGGTGCCCACCTGCCTGGCCGGCGTGGCCCTGGCCGTCCGGGACCGGACGGGGCGGCCGTCGCACCTCTACCTCGAGTGGTCCGACGGCTCGCCCCTGGTCAACTCCCTGCGCTTCCTGCTCCTCGGCCGCGGTCAGACGGCGACGGCGGTGCATGAGGTCCTGCGCCGGGCGGTGCCGCGCAAGCAGGACCGCCCGTTCGTGCACGTGACGTGAGGCCCCACGCAGGCCTCCGCACGCAACCCTCGGGATCAGCAGCCTGAAGTCCCGGACGCATGCATCGGCGCTGCATCCCTGCCAGTGATGGCAAAGGGCCTCGGAAGGGCCAGGGCCTCTGCCGGCTGCCGTTCTCCAGCCCTCAGCCGAGATCCCGCGACGGGGTGTCCGCCGTGGACGGCCTGCCCACGTAGGCCCCGCGGTACTTGGCCGCCGGGTGGGTGTCGAGCACCTTGGTCTGCCCGGCGCCGTAGACGTTCTCGCGCAGGGTGGGCCCGTCGTAGTCCGTGCGGTAGCGACCGCGCTTCTGCAGCTCCGGGACCACGTGCTCCACGAAGTCCTCGAACGAGCCCGGGGACACGTGGTAGGCCAGGTTGATCCCGTCCAGCCCGCCCTCGTCGATCCAGGTCTCGAGCTGATCGGCCACGGTCTGCGGCGAGCCCACGACCACATCGCCCATGCCGCCGATCGCGCAGTGGCGGGCGATCTCCTCGCGCGTCCACTGCTTGGTGCCGTCCTGCATGGTGAACGGCGTGAGGAAGGACTGGATGGCCTCGGTCTTGACGTAGTTCAGGACCTCGTCCTCCTGGAACGTGGACAGATCCAGCCCGGACCAGCCGCCGATGATGGCCTGCGAGGCCTCCAGGTTGGCGTAGCTCTGGTACTCGCGGTACTTGGCCTGGGCCTTCTCGTCGGTCTCGTCGACCACCACGGAGAGCATCGCGTAGATCTTCACGTCGTCCCGGTCACGGCCCTCGGCCTCGACCTTGTCGCGGATCCGGTCGGTCATGTACCGGGTGAGGTCCGGGCGCAGGGCGCCGATGAACACGGCTTCGGCGTGCTTGCCCGCGAAGGCCTGCCCGCGCGAGGAGGCCCCGGCCTGGAAGATCAGCGGCGTGCGCTGCGGGCTGGGCTCGGTGAGCGCCGCACCAGGCACCGTGAAGTGCTTGCCCTGGTGCTGGATCGGGTGGACCTTGGCCGGATCGGCGTAGATCCCGCGCTCCACGTCCTTCACGACGGCGTCGTCCTCCCAGGAGCCCTCCCACAGCTTGTAGCAGACGTCGAGGAACTCCTCGGCGATCTCGTAGCGCTCGTCGTGCTCGATCTGCGTGGGCAGACCCTGGTTCTCGGCCGCCGAAGGCAGGTAGGAGGTCACCACGTTGAAGCCCACGCGCCCGCGGGTCAGATGATCCAGCGTCGCGTACTTGCGGGCCAGCGTGTACGGCTGCTCGTAGGTGACCGCACTGGTCACGCCGAAGCCGAGGTTCTGGGTCACCGCGGCCATGGCGGAGATCTGCATGAACGGATCGTTGACCGGGACCTGCGCGCCGTCGGCGATCGAGGGGGCGGCCGAGTTGCGGTAGATGTCGTAGATGCCGACCACATCGGCCAGGAACAGGGCGTCGAAGCGGCCCCGCTCGAGCACCTGGGCCAGGTGCGTCCAGTACTCGATCGTGTTGTATTCCGTGGCCCGCGAGCGCGGGTGGCGCCACAGCCCGAAGCTCTGGTGATCCACGCAGGTCATGTCGAAGGCGTTCAGGGAGATCCGCTTGGCCATAGAAGGCTGCTCCTGAGAAGACAGACCCGCGCCCCGTGCGCCGCTCATGCCGCGGCCAACCTGCGGGTCCAGCGCGTGCGTGCGCCGTACTTGCCGCACGCGGTCTAGCGAGCGGCCCGATCCTCACCTGGGGCACCCCGCTACGGGAGAGGGTTGCCGTCCGGCCAGCCAGGGCTGTGGGCCGGAACTCTTGATCGTGTGAGCGTCATCCTATGCACACCTGAGGCGACAGTGCGAAGCCCATGCCGCGCGTTGCCCCGCTCGTCCTCCGATTTGCTGTCTCCCCGGACCAGGGCATTGAATGACCCCCGGTTCCCATCCGGAGCGGCCGAGAGACCTGGCTCGTCGACGCCGCAGCAACCAGTGCCGTCCATCCGCGGCACAAGGTGCTAATGCCAGGACCGATGGAGTGATGTGATGATCTCTGCACCCCCGTCCGCCCTGAGCACGGTCGATGCCGCCGCCCTGACCTTCGACCGGGTCGGCAAGTCCTTCCCGTCTTCCGGGGGCCGCCGGCGCGACGTCCTGGCCGATGTCAGCTTCGAGGTCCGCCCCGGGGAGATCGTCTCCGTGCTGGGCCCGTCGGGCTGCGGCAAGTCCACCCTGCTGCGCGCGGTGGCCGGTCTCGGCACCGCCACGGCCGGCCGGGTCCTGATCGACGACGCGCCCGTGCGCGGCCTGGACCCCCGCTGTGCGGTGGGCTTCCAGGAGCCGCGGCTGCTGCCGTGGCGCACCGTGGCCCGCAACGTGGCGCTCGGACTGCCGCGCGGCGTGCGCGGCCGCGAGGCCGAGCAGCGGGTGGCCCACCTGCTCGAGCTGGTCGGGCTGTCCAGGCATGCGGAGGATCACCCGTCGGAGATCTCCGGAGGCATGGCGCAGCGGGCCTCGCTGGCTCGGGCGCTGGCGCGCAACCCGCAGGTGCTGCTGCTCGACGAGCCGTTCGGCGCGCTCGACGCACTGACGCGCCTGAAGATGCAGGACCTGCTGCTGGAGATCCACGCCGCCGATCCCACGACGGTCCTGCTGGTCACCCACGACGTCGAGGAGGCCCTGGTGCTCTCCGACCGCGTGGTCGTGCTCGGGACGCCGCCGGAGGGCGGGCCGGCGGGCATCCAGGAGATCCTCACGGTGGACTCGCCCCGCCCGCGCCACCGCGATGATCCCGAGCTGACGGGTGCCCGCAGGCACCTGCTCGGCCTGCTGGGCGTGGAGGCATGAGCGGGCTGACGCGTCGTCGCCTGCTGGGCCTGGCCGCCGTCGGGGCCGCCGCCGCGCCCCTGTCCGGGTGCGTCATGGAGGGCGAGGGCCCGGGCCGCGGCATGGCCTCCGGCTCGGACACCGAGATCTACCTGGACTACGCGACCTACAACCCGCTGTCGCTGATCGTCCGCGAGAAGGGCTGGCTGGAGACCGTCGCCGCCGAGGGCGGCCAGGAGGTC
This sequence comes from Kocuria sp. CPCC 205260, assembly GCF_040981045.1. NCBI lineage: Bacteria > Bacillati > Actinomycetota > Actinomycetes > Micrococcales > Micrococcaceae > Kocuria > Kocuria sp. CPCC 205260. The sequence continues at coordinate 25,003 of NZ_JAVKPT010000010.1, read as the reverse complement.
CACTGGACGTTCTCGGCCGGGTCCAACAAGGCCAACGAGTTCCTGCGCGGCGGGGCGATCGACATCGGCTCGACCGCGGGCTCGGCCGCGCTGCTGGCGCGCACCAACCGCTCCCCCATCCGCGCGATCGACATCTGCTCCCAGCCGGAGTGGGCAGCACTCGTGCGCACCGCGGACTCGCCCCTGCGCTCGGTCGAGGATCTGCGCGGCAGGTCGGTGGCGGCCACCAAGGGCACGGATCCCTACTTCTTCCTGCTGCAGGCGCTGTCGGCGGCGGATATGGGCTTCGACGAGACCACCGTGGTCAACCTCCAGCACGCCGACGGCCGCTCCGCCCTGACCAGCGGGCAGGTGGACGCCTGGTCCGGGCTCGACCCGATCATGGCCGGCGCCGAGCAGGACGGGGCGGTGCTGTTCCAGCGCGACCTGGCCTTCAACACCTACTGCTTCCTCAACGCTCGCGAGCTGTTCCTGGAGATCAACCCGCGCGGGGCCCAGATGGTCGTGGACGTCTACGCCCACGCCCGCGCCTGGGCGCTGGAGAACCCCCAGGAGGGCATCGCGATCCTGGCCGAGGCCTCCGAGATCGAGACGACGACGGCCGAGCGGGTCTGGGAGCGCACGCACCTTGACATCGACCCGGTCCCCGGCGACGACCAGCTCGAGGTCCTCGAGCGCATCGCCCCGATCCTCGTGGAGACCGGTGACGTCCCCGACTTGGAGACCGTCCAGAAGGCCATCGACACCATCCTCGACGCGCGGTTCGCGCAGGAGGCCAGCGCCCAGCGCGCGGCCGAGATCATCGAAGGGCACAGCGCATGAGCGTCACGACCACCTCCGCACCAGCCTCCGAGGCTCCGGAGCCCGCGGGCTCCGACCGTCCCGGCTCCCAGCGTCCGGACTCGCAGCGCTCGGTCCGCACCCCCGCCCCGCGGGGCGCCATCCTGCGCAGCCCCTGGGCCCGGGTCGGCCTGGGACTGCTGCTGCCGGTGGCACTGCTCGCGATGTGGCAGCTGCTGTCCACGAACGGCACGTTCTCCCCGGTGCAGCTGCCGCGTCCCCTGGCGGTCCTGCAGGCCGGTGGCGAGCTGCTGACCGACGGGGCGCTGTGGACCCACATCGGGATCTCGACCCAGCGCGTGGTCGTCGGATTCGTGATCGGCTCGCTGCTCGGGCTGGCCGTGGGCTCCCTGATCGGGCTCTCCCCCTGGGCCAGCGCCCTGGGCTCGCCGCTGATCGGGGCGCTGCGCGCGGTGCCGTCGCTGGCGTGGGTGCCGCTGCTGCTGCTGTGGATCGGGATCGGCGAGAACTCCAAGGTGACCCTGGTGGCCATCGGCGCGTTCTTCCCCGTGTTCACCACGGTCTCGACCGCTCTGCGGGAGGTCGACCGCCATCTCGTGGAGGCCGCCCGATCCTTCGGCTTCTCCGGTCTGCGCCTGCTGCTGACCGTCCAGCTGCCGGCGGTCATGCCCTCTGTGATCTCCGGCCTGCGCCTGGCCCTGGCCCAGGCCTGGCTGTTCCTGGTGGCCGCCGAGCTGCTCGGCTCCTCGATGGGCCTGGGCTTCCTGCTCACCGACTCCCAGAACAACGGGCGCACCGACCGCCTGCTGCTGGCCATCGTCCTGCTGGCGATCCTGGGCAAGCTCACCGACGCCCTGCTCGGGCTGTTCGAGCGCTGGGCCCAGGCCCGCTGGGGCGCAGTGCGCCGGACCTGAGACCCTGGAAGCCGTCCTCGACCCGTTCCGAGAACCCGCCCGCAGCCGCGGGCACCCCGCAAGGAGCACCCGTATGAGCGCAACGCAGTCCTACTCCGATCCCCTGGCCCCCACGCCGAATCCCGCGCGGATCTCCGATGAGGCGCGCGTGGCCTTCTGGGCCGAGCAGGCCTCCCGCCTGGACTGGGCGCAGCCGTGGCACACGACGCACCGCTTCGACAAGCCGCAGCGGATCGGCACCGACGACGACGGCAGCCCCATCTACTCGGTGCCCGAGATCGCCTGGTTCGAGGGCGGCAAGCTCAACGTCGCCGTCAACTGCGTGGACCGCCATGTGGAGGCCGGGCGCGGCTCGCACGTGGCCCTGCACTTCGAGGGCGAGCCCGGCGACCGCCAGACCTGGACCTACGCCGACCTGCAGAAGGCCGTGGCCCGAGCTGCGAACGCGCTGGAGTCGCTGGGCGTGGTCCAGGGCGACCGCGTGGTGATCTACCTGCCGGTGATCCCGGAGACCGTGATCATCACGCTGGCCTGCGCCCGGATCGGGGCGGTGCACTCACTGGTCTTCGGAGGCTTCTCCGCCGAGGCGCTGCGCTTCCGCGTCGAGGACACCGGCGCCAAGGTCCTGGTCACCACCGACGGGCAGAACCGCCGCGGCAAGGTGGTGCCGGTCAAGGCCCAGGCAGATGAAGCGTGTGCCGGCACCAACGCGATCGAGCACGTGCTCGTGGTGCGCCGGACCTCCCGGCCCGGCAACGCGAAGCTGCCGGCCGGCAAGCGCGGGGCGCGCTCCAACGACCAGATGGAGCTGCCCTGGACCCAGGGCCGGGACCTGTGGTGGCACGAGCTGCTCGAGTCGGTCTCCGACGTCCACGAGGCGCAGGCCTTCGACGCCGAGACGCCGCTGTTCATCATCTACACCTCCGGTACCACGGGCCGCCCCAAGGGCCTGGTGCACACCATGGGCGGCTACCTGGTCCAGGCCGCCTACACGCACGCCCTGCTCTTCGACCTGCTGCCGGATGCCCCGGACGACCACGGCGTGCTGCGCCCGCAGGAGCTCTCCGCCGTCAACGACCCCGCCAAGGTGGACGCGACCATCCACTGGTGCACCGCCGACCTCGCCTGGGTCACCGCGCACACCTACGAGATCTACGGGCCCCTGGTCAACGGCGTCACCGAGGTCATCTACGAGGGCACTCCGAGCACCCCGGACTTCGGCCGGCACTTCGACATCATCGAGCGCTACGGCGTGACGACCTACTACACCGCCCCCACGCTCATCCGCTCGCTCATGGGCGCGTTCCCCAAGGGCCTGCCCAAGGTCTGGAACCTGTCCTCGATCCGCCTGCTGGGCACGGTGGGCGAGTCCATCAACCCCAAGGCCTGGCGGTGGCTGCGCGAGCAGGTGGGCCGCGGCGAGGTCCCGTTCGTGGACACCTGGTGGCAGTCCGAGACCGGCTCCTGCGTGGCCTCGCCCCGGCCCCACGATCCGCAGTTCGCCCCTTCCGGGACGTTCCCCGAGGGCACCCCGCACACCGCGGCCAAGCCGGGCTGCGCGGTGCGCCCCGTTCCCGGGGTCTCGACCCGCGTGGTGGACGCGGCCGGCGAGGAGGTCGCGGCGGGCGAGCAGGGCCTCGTCGTGGTGGATGCGATCGGGCCGTCCATGGCCCGGACCGTGTGGGGAGACCCGCAGCGCTACCTGAGCTCGTACTGGGCGGACTTCGGCGAGCGCGGCTGGTTCCTGGCCGGCGATGGCGCCCGGCTCGACGAGGAGGGCGATCTCTACATCCTCGGCAGGGTCGACGACGTCATCAACATCTCGGGGCACCGGCTGTCCACGATCGAGATCGAGTCGGCGCTGGTCACGCATCCGCTGGTCGTCGAGGCCGGGACCGCTCCGGTGGCCGATGCGCTGACCGGCCATGCCGTTCTGGCCTGCGTGGTGCTCACCTCGGAGGGCCGTGCCCTGCCCGAGGCCGAGGTCCGCGAGACCCTGCGCGCCCATGTGGCGCAGGAGATCGGCCCGATCGCCAAGCCGCGCGAGGTGATCCCCGTGCCCGATCTGCCCAAGACCCGCTCCGGGAAGATCACCCGGCGCCTGCTCGCCCAGCTCTACGAGGGGCGGCCGCTGGGCGATCGCTCGTCGCTGCAGAACGAGGGGTCGCTCGAGGCGATCGAGCAGATCTTCTCGGCGCGCGGCTGACCCGCACCCACCATCGCCGCCGCGTCGCCCTGCTTGCAGGGCCCCACCCGGCGGCACAGACTCTCCAGCAGGACCCACGCCAGGGGCGCGCCCCACGAGGAGGACACATGGCCGAGCACCAGTTCGGATTCCGCACCCGTGCGCTGCACGCAGGCGGGACTCCCGATGCCGAGCATGGGGCCCGCTCCGTGCCGATCTACCAGACCAGCTCGTTCGTGTTCAAGGACGCCGACGATGCCGCCAACCTGTTCGCCCTGCAGAAGTACGGCAACATCTACTCGCGCATCGGCAACCCCACGGTCGCGGCCTTCGAGGAGCGCGTGGCGTCCCTGGAGGGCGGCATCGGCGCCGTGGCCACCGCCTCCGGCATGGCCGCCGAGTTCATCACCTTCGCCGCGCTGTGCGGGCAGGGCGATCACCTCGTGGCCTCGTCCCAGCTCTACGGCGGCACGATCACCCAGCTCGACGTCACCCTGCGCCGCTTCGGCGTGGAGACCACGTTCGTGCAGGGCACCGACCCGGCCGACTTCCGGGCCGCCCTCACGCCGCAGACCAAGGCCGTGTACACCGAGCTGATCGCGAACCCGTCGGGCGAGATCGCCGATCTGGACGGGCTGGCGGCCGTGGCCCACGAGGCCGGGATCCCGCTGGTCGTGGACGCCACGCTGAACACCCCGTACCTGAACCGGCCCTTCGAGCACGGTGCGGACATCGTGATCCACTCGGCCACCAAGTTCCTGGGCGGGCACGGCTCCACGCTGGGCGGCGTCGTCGTCGAGTCCGGGCGCTTCGACTGGGGCAATGGGAAGTTCCCTTCCATGACGGAGCCGGTGCCGTCCTACAACGGCGTGAGCTGGTGGGGGAACTTCGGGGAGTACGGCTTCCTGACCAAGCTGCGCTCCGAGCAGCTGCGCGACATCGGCCCGGCGCTGTCCCCGCAGTCGGCCTGGAACCTGCTGCAGGGCGTGGAGACGCTGCCGCAGCGCATCGACGCCCACGTGGCCAACGCCCAGGCCGTCTCCGAGTGGCTGGAATCGGACCCGCGCATCTCCTACGTGAACTACGCGGGGCTGCCCGGGCACCCGCATCACGAGCGCGCGCAGAAGTACCTGCCGCAGGGCCCCGGCTCGGTCTTCGCCTTCGGCGTGGCCGCCACCGCCGAGCTCGACGCCCGCGAGGTGGGCGGCCGGTTCATCGAGGGACTGCAGCTGGCCTCCCATCTGGCCAACATCGGCGACGCCCGCACCCTGGTGCTGCACCCGGCCTCCACCACGCATCAGCAGCTCACCGCCGAGCAGCTCGTCTCAGGAGGCGTGGGCCCGGACCTCATCCGCATCTCCGTGGGTCTCGAGGACGCCGACGACATCCTGTGGGACCTCGATCAGGCCCTCACCACCGCCACGGGCATCACCCGCGAAGGAGCCTCCGCATGAGCAGCCAGAACCGCATCTGGGTGGGCCCCAGCGCCCCCGAGCGCCTGAACATCCTGCGCTCCACGAAGTCCATCGCGATCGTCGGGATGTCGAACAAGCCCTCGCGCGCGTCGTACTTCGTGGCGACCTACCTGCTGTCATCGTCGCCGTACGACGTCTACTTCGTGAACCCCGTGCTCGACGAGGTGCTGGGGCAGAAGGTCTACCCCTCGCTGGCCGACCTGCCCGTGGTCCCGGACCTGGTGGAGGTCTTCCGCAAGGACGCCGACCTGCCCGGCGTGGCCCAGGAGGCCGTGGACATCGGCGCCAAGACGGTGTGGATGCAGCTGGGCTCCTGGAACGAGGAAGCCGCGCGGATCGCCGAGGACGCCGGGCTCAACGCCGTGATGGACCGCTGCGTGAAGATCGAGCACGCCCGCTTCCACGGCGGGCTGCACCTGGCCGGCTTCAACACGGGCGTCATCTCGTCCAAGCGACAGGTCACCGCCTGAGCTGACGCCCCTTCCCCGCCGCGCGCCAGCGTGCCTCCGCGCGCTCTTCGCCTGCGAGAGCGAGGACAAGCACACAGGCGCGCGTGGTCGCGCTCGCGCTCCATGCCGCCCCAGCGGGCGGCGTCGATGTCCCTGGCCGTCAGCGGCACCAACAACGGGTTCGTGGGAGCGCCCCTGCTCCTGCTGCTGATCCCTGAGTCCGCGGGCCTGGCCATCGGCATGTCCATGCTCGTGGACAACGTGGTGATCATCCCCGTGGCGCTGACCCTGTTCGAGGCCGCCTCCGGCCGCGGCGCTCCCCTGGGACGACGGATCGGCGGCATCGCCCGCAGCGTGCTCACGCACCGCTGATCATCGCGATCGCCCTGGCCCTGGTGATGACCGGCTTGGGCCTCGATCTGCCCGGCATGCTCGACGACGCCGTCCGCCTCATCGCGCAGTCGTCGTCGGCGGTGGCCCTGCTGTCCATCGGCGGCATGCTCGTGGGCCTGCAGCTGCGCGGTCAGCTCGCGGATCTCTCAGCCACGGTGATCGCGAAGCTGCTGGTCATGCCGGCGATCGCACTCGGCCTGATCCTGCTGCTTCCCGCGCTCGGGCTGCCCGGGCTGGCCCCGGACCTGGCGGCGGCCGCGCTGCTGGCCTGCGCGCTGCCGTCGATGTCGATCGCCGCAGCCCTGGCCGAGCAGCATGGGGAGGGCGAGTTCGGAGCCGCGGCGCTTCTGCTCTCCACGGTGGCCTCGTTCCCGACGCTGACCGCCTGGCTCTTCGTGGTCGGCGCCCTGGGCTGGCTGCCCTTTGACGCGGCGGCAGCCTGAGCCCTGCCGCCGGCCCCTGCCTGATCGCCGTCAGCTCGCGGCCGCGTCCTCGGTGGACTCCGGCGCGGCCTTGTCCTTGGTATCGCCCGAGATCAGGCTCATGCCCAGCGCGACGGCCATTCCGGCGGCACCCGCGACCTGGAGCGCGATGAGATCCATGAGCACCAGGATCACTGCCGTCGCCGCGCTGACGAGCAGCTGCCACGACTTCAAGACCGCCACCTGGCGGGTCCACACCTCGCGCGACAGGGTGAGCACCGATCCATGGGGCTTGCGCAGCATCGAGGTCGGCATGCACCACACGTCGGCAGCCAGCATGGGAGCCATGATCACGGAGGGGATGACCCGCTCGTTCCCGAGCAGGGGAGGCAGCAGCGCCACGGCGAGCACGGCGATGCAGCCTTCCACTCAGTCCCGCGAGCGCTCCCCAGATCCGGCGGCGCCGGTGCCGATCGCCAGGGCGATGCCGAAGACGACAGCAACCCCAGGGTCGAAGACGTTCAGGAGGACCAGACCGAGCGTTGCCGCGCCCGCCACGTACAGCTGCAGCGCCTTGAGCCGGGCGGTCCGAGCCGTCCACACCTCCCGACCCATGAGAAGCGCCGAGCCGGTCTGGTCCGAGCTGAAGGAGGTGGGGGCGCACCAGGCGCCCACGATCAGGGCGATCGCGGAGACCACCGCCCCCAGGACGTGGGCGCCGGAGATCAGCGGCAGGAGCAGGGCGAGGGCTGCGGCCACGACGGCGGTGGCGATCAGCGGGGGTCTCAGCATGAGCCCATTCAATCCGAGCCGAGCGGGCTTGTCCTCAGTCTCCCGGGGGATGACGACGCCGCTCCAGAGGCCTATGCCTCTTGACCGCGTCGGCGACCCCTCCGTTCTATGGAGCCATGGATTCGGTCCCACGGCAGGGCGGGCGGGGCAAGGACTCGCTGTGCTTGGCAGCAGCGGCGGTACTGGGCATCGGGCACGGACTGTTCAGCCTCTACTGGGCCGGTGGCGGTCAGTGGCTGCTGAGCACGGTCGGGGATGTCGCGTCGCAGTTCGACGGACGCCTGTGGCTGCTCGTGCCGGTGGGGCTTGTGAAAGTCACCGCTGGCCTGGCGCCGTGGCTGCTGGCGCGCAGCGGGTGGCCCCTGGCTCCGCTGAGCCGTGCGGTCTGCTGGCTCAGTGCCGCTGTGCTCATCCTCTGGGGAGGGCTCAGCACCGTGACCGCCCAGCTCGTGCTCGCCGGGGCCATGCAGCCGGACGGCGGCTTCGACCGCAGCTCGATGCTGGGCCATGCCTGGCTGTGGGATCCCTGGTTCGTCGTGTGGGGAATCGTCCTGGTCATCGGCCTGGTCCGCTCCCGTCGGGGCCCGTCCCGGCGCCGCTCGACGACGGCGCCGGGGGCGACAGATGAGCTCGCGCGCGATTGACTGGCCCCATGGAGATCCTCAAGCAGTACCCGGTGCTGGACACCGACGACGTCGACGCCGAGGCCGACTTCTGGGCCGCAGTGCTCGGCGGGACTACCGAGCCGGACTTCCAGAGCGCGGCCGGCGAGTGGCGCACGATCGTGGTGGACGGCCGCGAGGTGCTTGGCATCCAGCTGGCCCCCGATCACGTCCGCCCGCAGTGGCCCGACGGCCCCCAGCACCAGCAGATGCACCTGGACCTCTACATCGCCGACCTCGAGGCCGCCCACGCGGAGGTCACGGGGCTGGGGGCCGAACTGCTGCAGCCGGCCGAGGATCCCGCCGCCGCGCGCGGATTCCAGGTCTACGCCGACCCCGCCGGCCACCCGTTCTGCCTCTGCTGGGGCTGACACAGCCGTAAGGGAGGCTTGAGCCCCCTCCCGCGCCTACGTACCTCGATGCGCCACGTGACACTCAGGGCGCATTAAGGCACGTAGGCGCGGACGGAAGAGGGCACTACTCGGCGAGAGTGCCGAGTGTCAGTGAGTGTGGTGCGCGTGCCGGGCGATGTGGGACGCGCTTCCGGGTCCCGTCGAGCCCGCACCGGGAACCGCAGAATCCGAGGCGGCGGCTCCGGACGAGGCCCCGGTGAAGGCGCCGATCGCCAGGGCGACACCGATGCCGAACATGGCCGCCATGGCCGCACTCAGCAGCTCGAGGCCCTCGAGTCCCACCAGCACGCCGCCGGCCACCACGAGCTGCAGGGTCTTGAGGCGAGCGAGCCGCTGGGTCCAGACGTCCTGGCCCACCGTCAGCAGCGAGCCGATCTCGCCCTGCGTGTAGGTCGCCGGCACGCACCAGGCCCCGATCACGGCGATCAGCCCGGCCACGATGCTGACCGAGACGAACTCGCTGCCCACCAGCGGCACGACGACAGCGACGACCACCACGATGGCCGGGGTCGCGATCAGCGGTGCTCGAAGCATGAATACATTCAATCGCACACAGATCGCTGCACCATCCGGATGACCGGTCATGTCAGCTCCCACATAGGGGGACGGCCGACAGCGGGTGCTGTCGGCCGTCCTGAGGCGCTGCGGGAGTCGTTGCAGGTCAGCCCACAGGGACCGGCGCCTTGACCAGGGAGTACAGGTCCTTGGGGTCGTCGGGATCGGCGATCAGGTCGATGTGCTGCTGCAGATCCGTGTCCGCCGTGGCATCGCGGACGCAGCGCAGCGCGGAGAAGTCGGAGATCGCGAAGCCCACGGAGTCGTAGAGCGTGATCTCGTCGTCCGATCTGCGGCCCGGGGCAGCACCGGTGAGGACCTGCCAGAACTCGACGACCGGGAACTCGGGCTCCATCTGCTGGATCTCGCCCTCGATGCGGGTCTGCGGGGTGAACTCCACGAAGACGCTCGCCCGGCGCAGGATGTCCGCCTCGAGCTCCGTCTTGCCGGGGCAGTCGCCGCCGACCGCGTTCAGGTGCACGCCGGGGCGCACCTGATGATCCGAGAGCACCTTGTTCTGCGCCTTGTCGGCGGTGCAGGTGGTGATGATGTCGGCACCCTCGACGGCCTCGTCGACCGAATCGGCCAGGGTGATCCGGAAGCCGAGCGGCTCCAGGTTCCGGCGGAGCTTCTCCATGGCGGCGGGATCGACGTCGTAGACCCGCAGGTCCTCGATGCCGAGCACCGAGCGGAAGCCCAGGGCTTGGAACTCCGACTGGCTGCCGGCGCCGATCAGCGCCATGACCTTGGAGTCCTTGCGCGCCAGCTGACGGGCGAACATGACCGAGTTCGCCGCGGTGCGCAGCGCGGTCAGCAGGGTCATCTCGGCGAAGAACGTGGGATAGCCGTTATCGACATCCGAGAGCATCCCGTAGGCGGTCACTGTCTGGTACCCGCGGGCGGGGTTCGACGGGTGCCCGTTGACGTACTTGAAGCTGTACGTCTCGAGATCCGAGGTGGGCATGAGCTCGATGACCCCCACCGGGGTGTGCGTGGCCACGCGCGGGATCTTGTCGAAGCGCTCCCACTTGCGGAAGTCCTCCTCGATGTAGCCGACCATCCTCTCGATGATCGATCCGACGCCCTCGCGCTGGATCCACTGCGCCATGGACGGAACATCCACGAGCTGCGGCATACGGCCTCCTTCTGACGTGTTGGGGAACTGCTGCTGACGAGCTGCTGCACGGTTCGTCGAGTGACCCGTTCAACAATATGCGCAGAGAAGTGCGCAGATAAGCCGCAATCTGTGTGCAATCTGCTCACTTGAGCCGCAGTCTGCACAGCGACGCGTAGCATTCTGCGCATGTCGGAGATCACCGAGCTGGAGCGGCGCCTGATCGCCGAGCTGCGCGCCGACGGCCGAGCCCCCATCGCCGCGCTCGCCGAGCGGCTGGGGGTCTCGCGCACCACGATCAGCCGCAGCATCGAGCGCCTGACGGCCCGCGACGTGATCATCGGCTTCACCGTGCGCACCCGCTCGATCACCGACGACGAGGTCCGGGCGATCTCCTTCATCGAGGTCCAGGGCTTCACGACCGATCAGGTGATCGGCTCGCTGCGCGGACTGCCGGAGATCATGGGACTGCACACCACGAACGGCCACTGGGACCTGGTCGCGGAGATCTCCTGCCGGAACCTGCGCGCCTTCGACGACCTGCTGCGCCGGATGCGCTCGATCAAGGGCATCGTGAACTCGGAGACCTCCCTGCTGCTCAGCTCGGTCGTGCGCTGAGCGGAGCACGCGGCCGCCGGGCGGAGCCGGCATATCCCGGCTCCGCCCGGCGGCGGCTGGATGCTGAAGCGCTGAGGGTCAGCGGGACCCGTCGGGATCCCCCGAGGCGCCCCCGCGCGGATCCTCCGGACGGTGCGAGCGCTGGGTGAGCAGCTCCTGACCGGGGCTGGTGCCCACCACGGGATAAGTGCCGGTGTAGCCGTCGCGGGCCGCGGCGATCTCGCGGACGCGATCGCGCACCACGAACCAGCCGATGACCAGGAACGGGATGACGGCCACCATAGCGACCAGCGTGTAGGTGCCCACGGGGTAGTCGAAGGCGATCAGCACCATCACGGCTGCGATGAACGCGATCACGAGCCAGTCGGCGAAGCGGCCGCCCGGGGCCTGGTAGCCAGGGCGGGTGTACTGCCCGAGCTTCACGAGCTGCAGGAACTTCTGGTGGGACATGGCGATCGCCGCCCACGAGGCCATGGTGCCGATCGCCGCGATGTTCAGCACGATCTCGAAGGCCTGCGCGGGGACCCAGAAGTTCAGGGCCACGCCGAACAGCGCCACCACCGCGGTGAGGAGGATGCCGCCCACCGGCACACCGGCCTTGTTCATGGTCCCGGCGAACTTCGGCGCGGAGCCCGCCACCGACATGGAGTGCAGGATGCGACCGGTCGAGTAGATGCCGGCGTTCATGGAGGACATGGCCGCGGTGATCACCACGAGCTGCATGAGCGGACCTGCAGCCTCCACGCCGATCGAGGAGAAGAAGGTCACGAACGGGGACTCGTCGGCGGAGTATGCCGTGTACGGCATGAGCATGCACAGCAGGACCACGGAGCCCACGTAGAAGACCGCGATGCGCAGGATCACGGAGTTGATCGCCCGCGGGATGACCTTCTCCGGGTCCATGGTCTCGCCGGCGGTGGTGCCCACGAGCTCGATGCCGGCGTAGGCGAACACGACGCCTTGCGTGACGATGATGGCCGGGAGGAAGCCGTTCGGGAACAGGCCGCCCTCGCTCGTGATCAGGGAGAAGCCCACCTCGGTCCCCGTGGGGGTCCCGAAGATCACGAAGATGATGCCGATGACCAGGAACAGCAGCAGCGCCCCGACCTTGACCAGGGAGAACCAGAACTCCATCTCGCCGAAGACCTTGACCGAGACGAGGTTCAGAGAGACCACCGCGACGACCACGATCAGCGCCACGACCCACTGCGGGATCTCCCCCAGGAAGGCCATGGACTCGTACTGCCCGAACCAGGCGATGTAGATCGCCAGCGCCGTGGCATCGGCGACCGCCGTCATGGCCCAGTTCAGCCAGTAGAGCCAGCCGGAGACGAAGGCCGAGCGCTCCCCGTAGAACTCGCGGGTGTAGGAGACGAACGAGCCCGAGGACGGACGGTGCAGCACCAGCTCGCCCAGGGCGCGCAGGATCAGATAGCCGAAGAAGCCGCAGACCGCGTACAGGATGAACAGCGACGGGCCGGCGGTCTCGAGCCGCCCGCCGGCACCCAGGAACAGGCCGGTGCCGATGGCCGAGCCGATCGCGATCATCTGGAGCTGACGCGCCCCGAGGCCCTTGTGGAAACCCTCCTGCTCATAGGCGAAGGGATCATCCGGCTGCTGCACCGGGGCATTGCTCTCGTGTGACATGACTGCCTTCTTCTGCTCAGGCGCCATCGGCCCCAGGCGCCGACAAGCACCACGGGGACGCGACGGGAGGGCCGGACGGGACAACCGGTGCAGCAGCGACCGTCATCAGCCGAGATGTAGCGTACATCACAGCTGAGAACGCGCTGCTCCATGAAGGACAGCCCCTCCCCCGCACGCCGTGCAGGCGCGCTGGAGAGGGGCTGTCGTCGTCGCGGAGGATCAGCGGCCGTCGCCGTCCGGACCCTCCAGCGGGCGCGGCGCGAGCTCGTCGTCGCGCATGGCCAGCGTGCCGATCGGGATGAGATCGGTGTAGCTGTCTCGGGTCCGGGAGATCTCCATGACGCGATCACGCACGACGAACCAGCCGATCACCAGAGCGGGCACGACCACGACGACCACCAGGCCGAGCGTCCAGCTGCCCACGGGGTAGTCGATCGCCATGAGGAAGAGCACCACTACGACGAACCCGACCACGAGCCAGTCGCCGAAGACCCCCAGCGGGCTGCGGAACGACGGGCGCTGGTACAGACCCTGCTCGGAGAGCTTCACGAACTTCCGGTGCGACATCACGATGGTGACCCAGGCGGCCATCACGCCGACCGCGCCGATGTTCATGACGATCTCGAAGGCCTGCTCCGGCACGAAGATGTTCAGGGCCACGCCGATGAACGCCATGACGGCGGTCAGCAGGATGCCGCCGACCGGGACGCCCTGGGCGTTGATCTTGCCGGCCAGCTTGGGCGCGGAGCCCGCCACGGACATGGAGTGCAGGATGCGACCGGTCGAGTAGATGCCGGCGTTCATGGAGGACATGGCCGCGGTGATCACCACGAGCTGCATGAGCGGGCCGGCCGCGCCAACGTTGATCGAGGAGAAGAACGTCACGAACGGGGACTCGTCGGCGGAGTACGCCGTGAACGGCAGCAGCAGGCACAGCAGCAGGACCGAGCCGCAGTAGAAGACGGCGATGCGGAAGATCACCGAGTTCACCGCGCGCGGGATCTCCTTGTGCGGGTCGGCAGCCTCCCCGGCGGTGGTGCCCACGAGCTCGATGCCCGCGTAGGCGAAGACCACGCCGCCGATCATGACCGCAGCCGGCACGACGCCGCTGGGGAAGAGGCCGCCGTTCTCGGCGATGAGGGAGAACCCGACGGGCGCCCCGGTCGGCGTGCCGAAGAGCACGAAGAAGATGCCCACCACGAGGAAGAGCAGGATGGCGCCGACCTTGATCAGCGAGAACCAGAACTCCATCTCGCCGAAGACCTTCACGGAGACCAGGTTCAGGGACACGACCAGGATCACGACTGCGAATGCGATGGCCCACTGCGGGATCGCAGCGATCCACTCCAGCGGCATGTAGCGGCTGAACCAGCGGAAGTAGAGGGCCAGGGCGGTGGCGTCGGCCACGGCCGTGAAGGACCAGAACATCCAGTAGAGCCAGCCGGACGCGTAGGCGGCCTTCTCGCCGTAGAACTCGCGGGCGTAGGAGACGAAGGAGCCCGAGGACGGACGGTGCAAGACCAGCTCGCCCAGGGAGCGCAGCATGAGGTACCCGAAGAACCCGCACAGCGCGTAGAGGAGGAACAGCGACGGGCCGGCCGTGGCCAGGCGACCACCTGCACCCAGGAACAGACCCGTGCCGATGGCCGAGCCGATCGCGATCATCTGGACCTGGCGACCGCTGAGGGACTTGTGGAAGCCCTCCTGCTCGTGGGCGTAGGCGTCCTGCGGGGCAGGATCGGTAGTGGGGTGTGACATGTGCACCTTCTCAAGGTGAGGAGCAGTGATGCCTCGTCCTCGGGGCATTGTTGAACAGACCGAGACAGTACTCGCCCCGAGACCCATCAGTGACATGAGCCACGAACCTGACTTCACAATATGCACTGAGCGGTAACTCAGGGTTCACCCAGGAATGATCGTCTGGCCTGGTCAGGTGCTCCGGCCGCTCCAGCAGCGGGGCACATCCTCGGCCTCGCAAGGATCCTGCATGTCTGCCCTGAAGCCCTCCCGCGCCTCGTCGCTGTCCGCCGCCGTCGTCGCAGGCGTCGTGGTCACCTCCTCGTTCGTCGTCCCGGCCCAGGCCGTGGAGCCCACCCCCGACGCTGCTAGCGCCACGGCCACCACCGACCTGCTGTACTTCAACGACTTCCACGGCCGTCTGGACGAGGACCCCGTGGGCTTCGCCGGAGCCATCGAGTCGCAGCGCGGGCCCGAGGACCTCCTGCTCTCGGGAGGGGACAACATCGGCGCCTCGCAGTACACGTCGGCCGCTCAGGACGACAACCCCACGCTGGACATGCTCAACGCTCTCGAGCTGGACGCCTCCGCCGTGGGCAACCACGAGTTCGATCAGGGCCGCGACGACCTCACCGAGCGCGTGGTCGACCGGGCCGAGTTCCCCTACCTGGCCGCCAACGTGCGGGTGGGCTCGGAGACCGGCCCGCTGCTCATGGAGGGCGAGGGCCACGACGGAAATGGCGCCTACGAGCTGTTCGAGCGCGACGGAGTGAGCTTCGCCGTGATCGGTGCGGTCACCCAGGCCACGCCGTCCAAGCTGGCCCCGTCGGCCACGGAGGGCCTGGTCTTCACCGACCCGGTCGCCGAGGTCAATGCGGTGGCCGAGGACCTGGCCGCCTCGGGCGAGGCCGACGTCATCATCGCCGCCTACCACGACGGCTCCGCGAGCCAGACCCAGGCCGAATCGGACCGCTTCTGGACCGAGACCTCCGAGGAAGTCGACGTGATCTTCGGCGGCGACACCCACGCCGAGTACACCGTGAGCGACGACGTGGACGGCGACGGCACCGACGACCGGGCCTACATGCAGACCGGCTCCTACATGGCGAACCTGGGCAAGGTGGAGGTCACCTACGACGCCGAGGCCGATGACGTCGACCTGGTCCCCACCCTGACCTCCTACGACGAGTTCATCGCGGGCCAGACCCCCGAGCAGCTCGTGGCCTCCTCGCCGCGCACCGCCGAGGTGGACCGCATCGTCGACGAGGCCACCGCCACAGCGGAGCAGATCGGCTCCACGCCTGCCGGGCAGATCACCGGCGACCTCACCACCGCCTTCACCGGCAGCACCCGCGACGACCGCCAGAACGAGTCGGCGCTGGGCAATGAGGTGGCCGAGGGCTTCCGCTCCGAGCTGGCGGAGTCCCACGGCGTGGACATCGGCGTGATCAACCCGGGCGGGCTGCGCAACGAGCTGTACTACGTCGACGACCCGGAGGAGATCATCGACGGCGATGCCGACGGCGTGGTCACTGAGGCCGAGATCAACAACGTCCTGCCCTTCGCCAACAACCTCAACACGGTCGAGCTGACCGGCGCCCAGTTCGAGAAGGCGCTCGAGCAGCAGTGGCAGCCGGAGGGCTCCTCGCGGGCGTTCCTGCACCTGGGGCTGTCGGACAACGTCCAGTACACGATGGACGAGTCCCGCCCCGCAGGTGATCGCATCACCTCGATCACGATCGACGGCCAGCCGCTCGACCCGGCCGCCACCTATACCGTCGGCTCGGTCTCCTTCCTGCTCGAGGGCGGCGACGGCTTCACGGCCTTCACCGAGGGCGGGGCCAGCACCGACACAGGTCGCATCGACCGCGAGGCCTTCCAGGACCACCTCGGCTCCTTCGACGCTCCTCTGGAGCCCGCGTTCGACCGCCGAGCGGTCAACGTCACCGGCTCCACGACCGAGGGCGGCACCACGACCCTCGAGCTCTCCGAGCTGAACATGACCTCGCTGGGAGCGGTGGCCAACGAGACCGTCGAGGTCCGGAAGGGCTCGCCGGAGGGCGAGGTCGTGGCCTCCGCCGAGGTCACCGGCGAGCCCGCGAAGGACGCCTCCGGTCAGGTGGGCGGTGCCGCGAGCCTCGAGGTCCAGGTCGCCGATCTGGAGGGCGGGCCCGCCTACCTGGTCGTCTCCCCAGCCGGCACCACTATGCAGCTGCCCGCCGAGCTCTTCGTCGCCGGCGACCCGGAGCCCACACCGGAGCCCACCGATCGCCCGACCTTCGGGCACGGCCGCGATCTGGCCGATCAGCGCAAGGCCGACCGCGGGCGCCCCTCCGGCGATCTGCGCGAGTGGGTGCTCGAGCAGCGCGAGCGCCGCTCGGGTCGCTGAGCCGCAGCCGCCTGCCCAGCTCATCTCCCGGGGCCCGTCGGGAATCCCTCCCGACGGGCCCCTCCCCTCTCCGTCCTCACCCCCTGCCCCCATCCTCCGAAGGGAATCCAGAAATGACTGCCCAGAAGACCCCCCAGCATCGCACCGGGCGCCTGCGCTCGGCCGCTCTTCCCCTGGCCGCCCTGCTGGCCATCCCCGCCGGGCTCAGCACGCTGGCGCCGGCGAGCGCCTCACCGGCCGGCGACGAGGTCGTCATCAACGAGGCCTATCTCAGCGGCGGCTCGGCCAACGCGGTCTACTCGCACAAGTTCGTGGAGCTCTACAACCCGACTGATGCGCCCGTGAGCCTGGACGGCTGGTCGCTGCAGTACCGCTCCGCGACCGGAACGGCGGGGACGTCGAACACCGTGCGCCTGTCCGGGACCATCCAGCCCGGCGAGCACTTCCTGGTCAGCGGAGCCTCCAACGGCACCAACGGGGCAGCGCTGCCCGCGGCCGATGTGGAGGCCGGCGGCAGCCTGAACCCGTCGGGCACCCGCGGCACCCTGGTGCTCTCCAACGGCTCCCAGCCCCTGAGCCTGCCGACCGGCTCCGTCGTGGAGGGCACGGCGGGCGCGGAGTCGGTCGTGGACCTGCTGGGCTACGGCGACTCCAACACCTTCGAGTCCGCCGGGGCCACCAGCCCGTCGTCGAACTCCGACCCGCGCTCCCTGAACCGCACCGACGCGGTGGACACCGACGACAACTCCGCCGACTTCTCGCTGTCGACGCAGGTCACCCCGGCCTCCGGCGACGGCTCCGAGACGCCGAATCCGGAGCCGACTCCCGACCCCGAGCCGGGACCGGCCCAGGAGCTGTCGATCGCCGAGATCCAGGGAGAGGGCGAGACCACTCCGTACCCGGACCAGCAGGTCTCCACCCGCGGCGTGGTCACCGCCGTCTACGCGACCGGCGGGCTGAACGGCTATCAGATCCAGACCGAGGGAACAGGCGGCGATCTGGGCGAGGACCACGGCGCCTCGCACGGAATCTTCGTCTACGCCCCCGAGGCCCTCGACGCGGCCCAGCTCGGCGATCACGTGGAGGTCACCGGGACGGCCAACGAGTTCTACGGCCAGACCCAGATCTCCGTTCCGGCCGATGGCATCGAGGTGCTCACCGCCCCGGCCGAGGCCGTCAAGCCGGCAGAGACTGCTTGGCCCGCCGACGAGGCCTCCCGCGAGCAGCTCGAGGGCATGCTGCTGCAGCCCAGCGGGGAGTTCACCGTCTCGGACAACTACAGCCTGAACTCCTACGGCGAGATCGGGCTGGCCTCCGGCGAGGGCCCGCTGCGCACACCGACCGACGTGGCCCCGCACGGCTCCACCGAGGCCGCCGCGGTCGAGGCCGACAATGCCGCCCGCGGCGTCCTGCTCGACGACGGCTCGACGTGGAATTACACGAATCTGGAGCGCTACGGCGATCAACCGCTGCCCTACCTCACCCTGGAGAATCCGGTGCGCACGGGCTCGACCGTCAGCTTCGATCAGCCGGTCGTGCTGGGCTACGGCCACGATGCCTGGCGCTTCCAGCCGCTCGAGCAGGTCACGGGAGACACCCCCGAAGCCGTGCCCGCCGTGTTCGAGAACGACCGGTCGGAGCATGCCGCCCCGGCCTCCGTGGGCGGCGACTACACGCTGGGCACGTTCAACGTGCTCAACTACTTCACCTCTCTGGGCGAGGACGAGCCCGGCTGCGAGGCCTACACGGACCGCGCGGGCGATCCCACGACCGCCGATTACTGCGACGTGCGCGGGGCCTACGACCAGGACTCGTTCGCCCAGCAGCAGGACAAGATCGTCGCGGCGATCAACGGCCTGGACTCCTCGGTGGTCTCGCTCGAGGAGATCGAGAACTCCGCCGCCTTCGGCAAGGACCGCGATCAGGCCCTGTCCGCCCTGGTGGATGCCCTGAATGCGGATGCCGGCACGCAGAAGTGGGACTACGTCCCCTCCCCCGCCGAGGTCCCTGCCGCAGAGGACGTCATCCGCACCGGGTTCATCTACCAGCCGGGCGAGGTCGAGACCGTGGGCGAGTCCGTGATCCACGTCGACGAGGCGAACTTCGACAACGCCCGAGAGCCGCTGGCCCAGGAGTTCCGCCCCGTGGGCGGCACCGAGGCCGATGACTTCGTCGTCGTCGTGAACCACTTCAAGTCCAAGGGCGGCTCCGGCTCCGGCGACAACGCCGACACCGGGCAGGGCTCCTGGAACGGCGACCGCACCCGCCAGGCCGAGTCCATGCAGGACTTCGCCGAGTCCTTCTCCGAGAAGGCCGATACCGAGCGCACGTTCCTCGTGGGCGACTTCAACTCCTACACCCACGAGGACCCCATGCTCGGGCTCTACGAGGACGGGTACGTGAACCTGGCTCCGGAGGGCCAGCACAGCTACTGGTTCGACGGGCAGGCCGGCTCGCTGGACCACGTCCTGGCCTCCCCGGCTGCCGCCGAGGCCGTGACGGGGTCGGACATCTGGGAGATCAACGCGAACGAGTCCGTGGGCATGGAGTACTCGCGGGCGAACTACAACGTGGTGGACCTCTACGCCCCGGATCAGTTCCGCGCCTCGGACCACAACCCGGCCCTGGTGGGGATCGCACTGAGCGGGTCGGAGGAGCCGTCGCCCGAGCCCACTGATCCGACGGACCCGACCGATCCTTCGCCGGAGCCCAGCCCTGAACCCACCGATCAGCCGACCTTCGGGCACGGCCGCGATCTGGCCGAGGAGCGCAAGTCCGAACGCGGCCGCCCGTCCGGCGATCTGCGCGAGTGGGTCCAGCAGCAGCGGGACCGCTTCACCTCGACCCGCTGATCCGCCCAGCCCCTTCTCTCACGCCTGCGTGCGCGGATGCGTCGCCACCCCGCGAACGGCGCATCCGGGCACGCAGGCGCGGGATCGTGCGCGAGTGGGCTGACGAGGGAGGCTCAGTCCAGGATCTGCTGCGCGGCGCGGTCGGCGTCGGCCAGGGTGCGGGCACCCAGCTCGGCCGGGGCATCGGCCTCGGCGGCGATCGCGGTGCCCCACTGCACCGAGGTCAGCTGCAGCCCCAGCACCCACACGCCCTCCTGGACCCGGTCATTCGTGCCGATCGTGCGGTAGGGGATCTCCGAGACGTCCAGGCCCGCACCGGGCATCCGCACGGCGCCGTCGCGGGTGTCCATGGGCTTGGAGCGCACCAGCCCTGCGTCGTGCATGGACTGCAGCAGCGGCGAGATGTTGCGCCGGACCTCGTTGGGCGGGGACATCGCCTCGAGCATGATGCCCGCCCGGTACGGCTCGGCGGCCACCCACGGGGAGCTGGCCTCGAAGCAGCCGCGCTCGTCGTCCACCCGGAACACCGGATCGGGCCCCAGGAAGCGCACCACATCGGCCCGGGCCAGCGCCGCCAGCTGACGGATCCGCAGAGCGGGCGGCCCCGAGCTCAGCCCCTCGACCAGCGGCGCGAACGTGCGCAGGAGCTCGTCGTGCCAGGAGGCATCGCTCAGCCCCACCTCGGCGATGATCTGCTTGAGCAGGGTGCGCGACCAGTTCAGCGACGAGAAGGCCATCTTGGCCGGGTCGTCCTCACCCTGGGCTGAGCCTGCGGCATCGCGGTCCAGCAGATGCACGACGGCGGCCGCATACTCCTCGTGCGAGCCGAAGTCCTCCCCGCGGAAGGGCTTGGCCGACCGCACGGGGTCGAAGCGCTCGGGTGCCGGCACCGCGCTCTGCACGAGGCGCTCGAGGCGCACCTCCCACGGCAGCCCCTCGGCGGTGTCCTCGGCCAGGCGCTCCTGCGAGTCCTGGGCCCACTCGCGCTCGGCACCCCTGCGGGCGGCCGGGGCGGTGCGCGCGGGCCCGGAGGGGGCGTCGTCGTCGGGAACCCCCAGCGCCCGGTCGAGCTCGACCAGGAAGTCCTCGGCGGGCATGCCCAGGCGATCGGCGTGCACGCGCGCGTACGTGCGGTAGTAGGTGCGGTGGGCATCCCGCAGCACCAGCGGCAGCAGGACGCGCTCGAAGGACAGCGGGCCCTGGCCCCTGAGCTGCTCGATCGTCTCCGGGGTCAGGAAGCGGTGCTCCAGGCTGCGGGCGTAGTAGGAGCCGATCTCCGGCTTGGCGCGGTACGGCGTCCCGCGGCGCGAGCCCGCCACCACGAAGGGCTCCTGGCCGGAGGGCCGGTAGACCAGTCGGTCGGTGCCGTCGTCGGCGGGCTCGAACACGCCGCCGCGGCCCTCGGTGACCTCGGCCAGGACGTCGTGGAAGTTCAGGCCCATGCCGCGCACGAGCACGGTCTCACCCGGCGGCAGCGTGTCCCAGTGGCCGTCGGCCGGGACGACCGGCGGACGGTAGTCCAGCCCGTTCTGGGCAGCGCCGTCCACGAGCTCCTTCTGCCCCCGGCTCAGGTGCGCGTCCAGGTGGCCCAGGGCGAGCACCACATGATCGGCCAGCAGCTCCTGCTGACCGCCGATCTCCACGGCGTAGCGGTGCCGACCGGTCTCGACCCGGCGCGCGGCCACGGCCTCGTCGCGGTGCACCCTCAGCTCGAGCGTGGGCGGCGCGTGCTCGACCAGCGTGCGGAACACCCATTCGAGATAGGCGCCGTACAGCCGCCGCTGCGGGAAGTCCGCAGCCCCCAGCTGCTGCAGCGCCTCCCGGTTCTGCTCGTCCAGCTCCACCGGCAGGCCCCGCTCGACGATCGCCCGACGCCAGCCGTCGAAGCTCATCCCGCGCAGCGGCTCCAGCGGCGGCACCTCCAGGGCGCCGTCGGCCGCGATCACGGTGGGGAACAGCGACGGGGTGTTCATCAGGAACCGCGGCGACTGCCGGGCGCGCCACACGTGGCCCGCCCCCGGAGGGAACGGGTCCACGACGTCGACCTTCACCCGCCGCCCCGTGGCCGCCGCATGCGCCACGACCCGCTCGAGCGCCGAGAGCCCGCGCGGCCCGCAGCCCACGATGACCACACGGGGCACGGGGCGGGAGCGGGGCTCGTCGTCAGGGGTCTCGTCGGGGTGCATCGGAGGGGTCATGGCCCCAGCATAGGAACTGCGGACCCTGCCTGAGGCCCCGGAGCCGGGCCCTAGGGTGGGGACCATGACCGAGACCCCTGCCGAAGACCCTGTCGACGACCTCCTGTGGCTCGAGGAGATCCACGGCGAGCCCGCTCTCGAGTGGGTTCGCGAGCAGAACGAGCGCAGCGAATCCTTGCTGCTGACCCCGCAGCTCGAGCGCCTCGAGGCCGCCGCGCTCGAGGTCATGGACTCCGATGACCGCATCCCCATGGTCTCCAAGCACGGCGAGCACTACTACGGATTCTGGCGCGATGCCGAGCACCCGCGCGGGCTGTTCCGCCGCACGACCTGGGAGTCATGGCTCAGCGACGACCCGCAGTGGGACGTGCTCCTGGACCTGGACGTGCTGGCCGAGGCCGAGGGCGTCCCCTGGGTCTGGGGCGGTGTGCGGCTGCTGCGCCCCCAGCACACCGAGGGCCAGTGGCGACGCATGCTGATCGCCCTGTCCCCGGACGGCGGCGACGCCCGCCGCTACCGCGAGTTCGATCTGCTCTCGCGCAGGTTCGTCCCCGCCGACGAGGGCGGCTTCGACCTTCCGGCGGCCAAGACCTCGGTCTCCTGGCTCAACGCGGACACGCTCTATGTGGGCACGGACACCGGTCCGGGCTCGACCACGACGTCGTCGTACCCGGCCCAGGTGCGCCGGCTGTCACGCGGGCAGGAACTGGCCGAGGCGCCTGTCGTGTTCTCGGTGCCCGCCGATCACGTCCAGGCGTGGGTGGGCCGCGATCACACGGAGGGCTTCGAGCGCACCGTGGCCGTGGATGCGATCGACTTCTTCCGCTCGAGGACCTCTCTGCTGGATGAGGCTCGCGGCGGTGAGCCGGCGCTGATCGACGTCCCCGAGACCGTCGAGGCCGACCCGCACCGACAGTGGCTGCTGCTGCGGCCGCAGGAGACCTGGGGCGACTACGCGCCCGGCACCCTGCTGGTGGCCGAGCTCGAGAGCTTCCTGGCCGGCGACCGCTCCCTGACGGTCGTCTTCGCCCCGGATGAGCACACGAGTCTGCAGGGCTGGTCGTGGACCGCCTCGCACCTGGTGCTGCAGCTGCTCTCGGACGTCTCCTCCGAGATCCGCGTGATCGAGCCCGGTACCTGGCGCTCCGAGCCCATGCAGGGAACCGGCGAGCACCGCTCCACGGCGGTGTGGGCCGTCGACGACGAGGACCCCGTGGCCGGCGACGACGTCTGGGTCTCCACGAGCGGCTTCCTGACCCCCACGACGATCCTGCGCGGCACCCTGGAGCAGTCGCTGCCGCGTCCGCTCAAGCAGGCGCCGTCGTTCTTCGACGCCTCCGGGCTGAGCGTCGAGCAGCACTGGGCCGTCTCCGACGACGGGACCCGCATCCCGTACTACCAGGTGGGCCCCTCGGACCTGCCGCTGGACGGCCGCAATCCCACGCTGCTGTCCGGCTACGGCGGCTTCGAGGTCTCGCGCACCCCCGGCTACTCCGGGGTGATCGGGCGGTCGTGGCTCACCCGGAAGGTCGAGGCCTCAGGCGCGGGCGGGGCCGCACCCGGCCGCACGGGCGTCTACGTCATCGCGAACATCCGCGGCGGCGGCGAGTACGGACCCTCATGGCACCGGGCTGCCCTGCAGTCGCAGCGCCACCGCGCCTACGAGGACTTCGCCGCCGTGGCCCGCGACCTGCACGAGCGCGGCGTGAGCTCCCCGTCCACGCTGGCATGCGCCGGCGGCTCGAACGGCGGGCTGCTGGTGGGCAACATGCTCACCGCGTATCCGGAGCTCTTCGCGGGCATCTCGTGCGGCGTGCCGCTGCTGGACATGCGCCGCTACACGAGGCTGTCGGCGGGGACGTCGTGGATCGCGGAGTACGGCGATCCGGAGGACCCGGAGCAGTGGCAGTGGCTGCGCACGTTCTCCCCGTACCACCTGGTCGAATCGGGGCAACAGTACCCGCCGGTCCTGTTCTGGACCGCCACGAGCGACGATCGCGTGGGACCCGTGCAGGCGCGCAAGATGGCCGAGCGGATGCTGCGGCAGGGCCACGAGCGGGTCTGGTTCCACGAGACGCTCGAGGGCGGGCACGCAGGCGCCGGCGACAACCGCCAGGCCGCACGCTCGCACGCGCTGTCCTACGACTTCATGTGGCGAGCGGTGACCGCCACCCTCTGACCCTCCCCCTCACCCCCGCCGAGTGGATCCCCAGTTGCGATATTGGGCCCTATAGCGCAACTGGGAATCCACTCGGCGGGGGTGAGGGGGCACACGGGGAACCGGCCGGTCTGGGGCGAGGATCGGGTCCTCGACCGGCTCAGGACTCGTTGCGGTACCACTCGGGAAGCGGCTCGAGGCCCAGACGGGTCTGGTCTCCGGGCCGGGTGAGGGTCAGCAGCGCGCGCTGCACCACAGGCTCCTGCTCGAGCAGATCTTCGACGGCCTGGACCCGGGCGCGCAGCTCGGACTCCCGGACATCGCCGGTCACGTCCACGGAAGCCACGACGAACAGCCTGTCGGCACCGACCCACTCGGTGTGCAGCAAGCTCACGGACTCGATGTCGGGGTGCTCGAGGAGGATCGAGAGCAGGCGGTTGCGCCCGCGCGGGCTGCCGCCCTCGCCGGTGAGCAGCTGGACATTGCGCCGGATCAGCACGACCGCCACGACCCCCAGCAGCACGCCGACCAGGATGGAGCCCAGGGCATCCCACATCGCGTTTCCGGTGAACTGATGCATGACCATCCCGCCTGCTGCGATCAGCAGGCCGACGAGCGCGGCCGAGTCCTCGGCGAACACCGCACGCAGCATCGAGTCCGAGGTGGTGCGGATGTAGCGCAGCGGGCTGACGCGGCGGGCATGGGAGCCGGAACGGGCCTGGCGCAGCGCCTGCAGGAACGACGTCCCCTCGAGCACGAATGACACGACGAGCACCAGATAGGCCCAGCCGTAGCCGCCGTCCTCGCCCTCGCCGCCCAAGGACTGGATGCCGTGCCAGATCGAGACCCCGGAGCCCACGGCGAACAGGCCGATCGCAGCGAACATCGCCCAGACGTACCCGGCACGGCCGTAGCCCAGCGGGTGGGAGGCATCCGGGGCCCGACGCGAGCACCGCTCGCCCACCAGCAGGAAGATCTCATTGCCCGTGTCGGCCCAGGAGTGGGCAGCCTCCGCGACCATCGAAGCCGATCCGCTCAGCGCGGCGATGCTCGTTGTCGGAAGGCCAGACGAGGTCCGCGTCGACGAAAAAACGACCCCCGTGTCGCCACGGGGGTCGTCCTGCCGCCTCTGACGAGGCTGATGCAGCGGAGACGGGGGTGTCCTGCGTCACGACATCGTTGACGCCCCTGACCACCACGTTTCCGCATGAGCGTTGACCGATGAGTCC